>NZ_JBNQTI010000217.1:0-11974 GCF_050325825.1 Kitasatospora sp. LaBMicrA B282 | reverse complement strand
GGGGGGGGGGGGGGGGGGGGGGGGGGGGGGGGGGGGGGGGGGGGGGGGGGGGGGGGGGGGGGGGGGGGGGGGGAGGGGGGGGGGGGGGGGGGGGGGGGGGGGGGGGGGGGGGGAAAAAGACCCCCCCCCCGCCCGGGTTGTGGGGCCCCCCCCCGGCACCCCCTTCCTCCCCCCACTCCTGTCCCAACCCGGCCCATCTCATCTCTGGTCACCAGGAAGGACCCTCGTCGTGAAGCGTCCACTCGGCCTCGCGCTTGCTGCCTCAGCGCTGCTCCTGACGGAAGCTTGTGGAACCGGTACGAAGACCGTCGCCGTCGGCCCGGGGGCTCCGATCACCGTCGTCTCCAACTCGATGACCCCGTCACCGACCGGAACGCCCAGCATCTCCGTCCAGGTCGAGAACGCCGCTTCCGCGCTCGGAGAGCAGGGGCGCGGCCGGTTCGCCGACATCTGGGGCGCCCTGGCCTTGGACGGTGCGAACAACCAAGTCCTGCTGTATGCCACCGACGTCCAGCGGGCAGAGCAGATGGCCGAAGCCGCCCGCGCGGCTCACCCCGACACCGCCGGAGTCGGCGTGAAGATCATCAAGTGCTCCCACAGCGCCAAGGACGAGCACGCTGCGGTCGAGCGGATCATCGCGGCCCAGCAGGCCAAGACGCTCATGTTCGAGACCTACGGGGCCAGTCCCGCCATGGACGGCAGCGGGATCCGTGTCTACACGTCGGCGGAGGGCCTCAGGTCACCGGGCTTCGCCAAGCAGGTCCAGGACACCGCCGGTCCGGTGCCGGTCACCCTCGTCCTGGGTGCCAAAGGGGTACCCGCGGCAGCCGGCCGTTGACGAGCCCCCCCGGGACGGGGGCCGCACCGTCCAGCTCGACCGCTGCCCGTGGCGGACAGTGGCCACGTTGCTGCGCGGCATAGGGAACGGGGTGTCACGGTCCGTGAGGAGCGTGACACCCCGTTCCCTGCCTTGACTTGGGGCGTTTCCGCAGGTCAAAGTCCCTGGAAGGATCGCCTGGCCAACCGGCCCACAGGGGCCGGTTCAGAGATCGAAGTACAGCTCGAACTCGTGCGGGTGGGGGCGCAGGGCGATCGGGGCGATCTCGTTGGTGCGCTTGAAGTCGATCCAGGTCTCGATCAGGTCCGGGGTGAAGACGCCGCCCGCGAGGAGGTACTCGTGGTCCTGCTCCAGGGCTTCGAGGACCGCGGGGAGGGAGGCGGGGACCTGGGGGACGCCCGCGTGCTCCTCGGGGGCGAGCTCGTAGAGGTCCTTGTCGACCGGCTCGAGCGGCTCGATCTTGTTCTTCACGCCGTCCAGGCCGGCCATCAGCATCGCCGAGAAGGCGAGGTAGGGGTTGGAGGACGGGTCCGGGGCGCGGAACTCGATGCGCTTGGCCTTGGCGTTGGAGCCGGTGATCGGGATGCGGATCGCGGCCGAGCGGTTGCGCTGCGAGTAGACCAGGTTGACCGGGGCCTCGAAGCCGGGGACCAGGCGGTGGTAGGAGTTCACCGTGGGGTTGGTGAAGGCCAGCAGCGACGGGGCGTGCTTGAGCAGGCCGCCGATGTAGTAGCGGGCGGTGTCGGAGAGGCCGGCGTAGCCCTGCTCGTCGTAGAAGAGCGGCGCGCCCTCGGCCCACAGCGACTGGTGGACGTGCATGCCCGAGCCGTTGTCGCCGAAGATCGGCTTCGGCATGAAGGTGGCGGTCTTGCCGTTGCGCCAGGCGACGTTCTTGATGATGTACTTGAACAGCATCAGGTCGTCGGCGGCGTGCAGCAGGGTGTTGAAGCGGTAGTTGATCTCCGCCTGGCCGGCGGTGCCGACCTCGTGGTGCTGGCGCTCGACCTGCAGGCCGGAGGCCTCCAGCTCCAGGGTCATCTCGGCGCGCAGGTCGGCGAAGTGGTCGACCGGCGGGGTGGGGAAGTAGCCGCCCTTGTACTTGACCTTGTAGCCGCGCGCGTCGCCCTCGGCGGCGCCGCTGTTCCAGGCGCCGGCCTCCGAGTCGATGTGGTAGAAGGACGCGTTGGCGCTGGTCTCGAAGCGTGCCGAGTCGAAGACGTAGAACTCGGCCTCGGGCCCGAAGAAGGCGGTGTCGGCGATGCCGGAGGAGGCCAGGTAGGCCTCGGCCTTCTTGGCGACGTTGCGCGGGTCGCGGCTGTAGGCCTCGCCGGTGATCGGGTCCTGGATGAAGAAGTTGATGTTGAGGTGCTTCTCCTTGCGGAACGGGTCCAGACGGGCGGTGGCCAGGTCCGGGACCAGGGCCATGTCCGACTCGTGGATCGCCTGGAAGCCACGGATCGACGAGCCGTCGAACATCAGGGTCTCGGCTGGGTCGAAGGTGGCGGCCGGAACCGCGAAGTGCTGCATCACGCCCGGCAGGTCGCAGAACCGGACATCCACGAACTTGATGTCGTTTTCCGCGATGTAGGCCTTGACCTCATCCGCATTGTTGAACATCGATCGTCCTCCTCTGCCCGACCGCGACGAGGGTCGGGATCAGACCTGCTCGGAGCCAGTCGTCCCAACCGGCCACGGTGCGGGCCACCTTAGGAACAGGCCGTTTCCTGACGGTGACCCGATCGTTTCGCCCATGTTAACCGGCGGGCCCGAATGGGCGGCAAACTCACCCGGGAGGGGGCAAAACGCGGCCCGCACGGCCCTCTGGTCCACAGGTGGTCTGGACCACTTGCGCATCACGGGTCAACCGGATTCACTCGCAGGGGGAGTCGCCGCCGAGTCGCCCCCGGGGCCGGGTTACTGTGTTTTTCGTGGACAGCAGAGAAGCACTGGGATCGTGGCTCGAGGGCCCGAAGGCGGCCGCCGAGCGGATGGGCGCCGACTTCGGCTACCGCGGCGAGCGACTGGGCCTCCCGCGCGAGGGTTCGGGCTCGGTGGCCGGGACGGCGCGCCGGATCGGCGCGCTCTTCGTCGACGGCTGGATCGCCAGCCTGATCGCGTACGGCACGTTCTCGCACGGCAGCCTGGCCAGGGCCGACCTGCTCAACCTGCCGGTCTTCTTCGCGATGAGCGCGGTGCTGCTCTGCACCACCGGCACCACCATCGGCAAGCGGCTGTTCGGGCTGCGGGTGGTGCGGCTGGACGGCTCCCGGGCGAGCATCCCGCAGATGCTGCTGCGGACCCTGCTGCTCTGCCTGGTGGTGCCCGCGGCGGTCTGGGACCGGGACACCCGCGGCCTGCACGACAAGGCGGTCGCCACGGTCGAGGTCCGGATCTGAGTTCGGATCCGAGTCCGGATCCGACACGAGCAGGACGTGAGCAGGACCGTCAGGACACCGGAACATGAGGAAGGCCCCGCCGGACCGGCGGGGCCTTCTGCACGAGTGGTGGGGGGAGCGGACCTCAGCGGGACTGGCCGCCCTTGGGGAGCCGGGCGCCCTTGGGCATCGGGCCCTTGGGGATCGGCGCCTTGGAGAGCAGGTCGCCCAGCGCGCGCAGCCGGTCGTTGGTCTCGGTGACCTGGGCCGGGGTGATCGCGTTCGGCAGCCGCATCAGGTGCACCTGCAGCTTGCGCAGCGGGACCTGGTCCGGGCCGTCGCCGACCATGATGTCGTGCACCGGGACGTCGGCCACCACGCGGGCCATCTTCCGCTTCTCGGCGGCCAGCAGCGGGCGCACCCGGTTCGGGTTGCCCTCGCCGATCAGCGCGATGCCGGGGCGGCCGACCGCGCGGTAAACCGCGTCCTGGTTGCGGGTCACCGCGACCGGGGTCGTGTTGGCGCTCCACCGGCGCAGGTTGTTGAGCACCGCCGCGGCGGCGCCCGGCTGGCCCTCCATCTGGCCGAAGGCGGCCCGCTCGGCCCGGCGGCCGAAGACGATCGCCGAGGCCAGCACGGCCGCGATGAAGCCCAGGATCCCGAGGATCACCGGGTGGCCGATCAGGAAACCGATGGCGAGGATCACGCCGAAGGTGAGGAGGCCGATGCCCCCGATGATCAGGCCGATCTTGGTGTCGACCTTCTTGGTCATGATGTACGCCTGGCGGATCTGCTTGAGCCGCCCAGGAGTCTCGGATGTTTCCCTCGCCATGAGGGCAATGCTACGTGTCGTGGACATCGGACATCGAAGCCCGGTCCCGATTCGGCGCAACCGTGCGGGAAATCGTTACGCCATCCGCCCGCGCGGGCCCGCTCTTCGAGCCGGCCCGCTCTCCGCGCCGACCCGCTCAGCGCCCCGCGGTCGCCCGCAGGCTGACCCGGGCCGCCTCGCGGTCGGCGGCGTGGCGCCGGTTCTCGCACACGGCCGACCAGGCGTTCAGCCGCGCCTGCCGCCGCCCGGCGGCCAGCAGCAGGCTCTCCGCCAGCCTGATCGCCGTGCCGATGGTGCTCCCCATGCCAGCCACTCCCCTCGCCGGGCCCGGCACCGGTGGCCGGACCCGCGCACCATTCTCGGCCCCGGCTGTTAAGCGCCCGTGACCTCCCGGTCAAACCGGGGTCAAACGACGCTGGAGCCCGGAGCGGGTGCTCCGGGCTCCAGGGGGCGATCCGATCCCGTGCGGGTCGGCGTCCGGGTCAGGCGTTCTGCTGCGCCCGGTGCTCCAGCGCCTGCCGGTAGAGCCGGCCGGCGCGGTAGGAGGAGCGCACCAGCGGCCCCGACATGACGCCGGCGAAGCCGAGCTCCTCGGCCTCCTCCTGCAGCTCGACGAACTCCTGCGGCTTGACCCAGCGCTCCACCGGGTGGTGGCGCAGCGAGGGGCGCAGGTACTGGGTGATGGTGATCAGCTCGCAGCCCGCCCCGACCAGGTCGGCCAGCGCCTGGCTGACCTCCTCGCGGGTCTCGCCCATGCCCAGGATCAGGTTGGACTTGGTGACCAGACCGGCCGCGCGGGCCTGGGTGATCACGTCCAGCGAACGCTCGTAGCGGAAGGCCGGGCGGATCCGCTTGAAGATCCGCGGCACCGTCTCGACGTTGTGCGCCAGCACCTCGGGACGCGACGAGAAGACCTCGGCGAGCTGCTCCGGCACCGCGTTGAAGTCCGGGATCAGCAGCTCGACACCGGTGCGCCCACCCGCCCGCTCCGCGGTCATCGCGTGCACCTGGCGGACCGTCTCGGCGTACAGCCAGGCGCCGCCGTCCGCCAGGTCGTCACGGGCGACACCGGTGATGGTCGCGTAGTTGAGGTCCATGGTGACGATGGACTCGGCGACCCGGCGCGGCTCGTCCCGGTCGAACTCGGCGGGCTTGCCGGTGTCGATCTGGCAGAAGTCGCAGCGGCGGGTGCACTGGTCACCGCCGATCAGGAAGGTCGCCTCGCGGTCCTCCCAGCACTCGAAGATGTTGGGGCAGCCGGCCTCCTGGCAGACCGTGTGCAGCCCCTCCTTCTTCACCAGCGACTGGAGGGCGTTGTACTCCGGGCCCATCTTCGCCCGGGTCTTGATCCACTCGGGCTTCCGCTCGATGGGGGTCTCGCTGTTGCGGACCTCCAGGCGGAGAAGCTTCCTGCCGTCGGGCGCGACAGCGGACACGTGCGGCTCCTAGAAGTAGACGGGGTACCCCCAGGGTACGCCTCTGCTTGTACGGTCTGCGCCGGGCTCACGCCCCGCAATCGCAGGGCAACAGCGACCGGCGGGCGGAGATTCCCGGGCCCTGCGCCGGGGGTGGGGCGGGCGGGTCGGGTGGCTCCGGCGGGTCGGGCGGGTCGGTGGGGCCCGGCCGGTGCCTCAGCGGCCGGCGGCCGGCTCCGGCAGCTCGGCCAGCACCTCGGCCAGCCGCCGCTCCACCAGCGGCACCACCTCGGCCACCGGGACGTCGCGGCCCAGCTCGGTGGAGAGCGAACCGACCCCGGCGTCCCGGATCCCGCACGGGATGATCCGGTCGAACCAGGTCATGTCCGGGTTGCAGTTGAGGGCGAACCCGTGCATGGTCACGCCGCGCGCCACCCGGACCCCGATCGCGGCGAGCTTGCGGTCGTCACCGCGCTGGCCGGCGTTGGAGGGGGCGTACTCGGGGCCGGCCAGCCGCGGGTCGATGCCCAGCGGCAGGCCGAGCCGCAGGGTCAGCTTGCCGATGTCGATCTGCTTGGCCGGGTCCGGCACGGCGTCCGGCAGGTCTGCGCCGAGCACCCAGACCCCGCTGCGGCCCTCGACCCGGCTGGTCCCCACCGAGAAGTCGCCGCAGGCGCGGATCAGCGCCTCCTCCAGCCGGCGGACGTAGGCGACCACGTCCATCGGCTCCGGCAGCTTGACGATCGGGTAGCCGACCAGCTGGCCCGGGCCGTGCCAGGTGCCCTCGCCGCCGCGGTTGACGGTCACCACCGGGGTGTCGTCCAGCGGCAGGTCCTCGGGCTTGGTCCGCTTGCCGGCGGTGAAGACCGGCGGGTGCTCCAGCAGCAGCACGGTGTCGGGGATCTCGTCGGCCAGCCGCAGGGCGTGCAGCCGCTGCTGCTCCTCCCACGCCTCCTCGTACGGCACCAGGCCCTCACCTATGTGCATCCGTACGAACCGCACGTTCTCGCTCACCGCTGCTCCTTGCCCAGGTGGTCGCGCCCAACCTCGCCACTGTACGCCCGGCCGTCGGGTGCTCCGAAGGGGCCTTGACCGGGCGGCGGAGCGGCGGGCGCCGGGGCGCCGACCGACGCGGGACGGGGCGGGTTCGAACAGCCGCAGGGGTGCCACGCAGGGGGCCGCCCAGGGTACGCGCGGCCCAAACCCCCAGCGCCGCACCTTCCTCAGAACGGGCGCCGCTCCGTCACCCGTTCGGAGGATTGCCCGCCCAGATCCACCCATAGCGCCTGAATGCTCGCTACATTCACGCCGATTCCCGACAGGGGCGTCGCGCACGGCACCGGGGACCCGGACCGCGGCGTCCGAGAGGTAGTTGACTGACATGTCCCAACGGCCTGCAACCGACAGTCCGGCCTACGGTCCGCTCGACCCGCTGGACCCGCACGAACGCCGTGGCGAGCCGGACCGAACCGGTGCGGCCACCCTGCCCGTGCAGCGCCAGGACGCCACCGCGCTGCGCCGCGCCGAGTTCCACCGCGAGGAGCTGCCCGGCGGCGACCTGCACGGGGGTGACCTCGACGGCGGTGACCTGCACGGCGGCGATCTCCGCGGCGGTGACCTGCACGGCGGCGATCTCCACGGCAGCGATCTCCACGGCGGTGAACTCCACGAGCCGGCTCCGCACCACGCGACGCTGCACGACCCCGAGCTGCACGCGGCACCCGGCACCGAGCTGCACGCCGCCGACGTCCACCGCGCTGACGTCCACCGCGCCGACGTCCACCACGGCGACGTCCACCACGCCGTCGGCGAGCGGGACGGCGGCGACCCGGACGACCCCGCCGAGGACGGCCTGCCGCACTCCGCCGACCCGGAGGCGGCCGCCCGCCCCGAGCCGAGCCGGGCGCAGAACCCGCTGCTCGCGGCGCTGATCGAGGAGGCCGGCTTCTCGCACGCCGGGCTGGCCCGCCGGGTGGACCAGCTCGGCCTGGAGCACGGGCTGGACCTGCGCTACGACAAGACCTCGGTGACCCGCTGGCTGCGCGGCCAGCAGCCGCGCGGCGCCACCCCGGCGCTGATCGCCGAGGTCTTCACCCGCCGGCTCGGCCGCCGGCTGTCCGCGCAGGACATCGGCCTGGACGCCTGCGCCCCGGTCTACGCCGGCCTGGAGTTCGCCGAGACTCCGCAGGAGGCGGTGGACATCGTCTCCAGCATGTGGCGCAAGGACACCGGGCCGCAGTCCGAGCTGCGGCGGATCGCCTTCACCCCGGCCGGCCTGGTGGTGCCGAGCCGGGACTGGCTGATCGGGCGCAGCGACGAGCAGGTGGCCCGGGACGGCTCGGCCGGGATCTACGTCTCCGGCCCGGACGGTCCGCTGGCCCGGCTCGACCCGACCGCCGAGCACGGTGACGGCCCGGCCCGCGGCGCGGCCGCACCGGTGCGCGGCACCCCGGCCGGCCGGGTCCCCTCGCAGGCCCGCCGCCCGCTGGTCTCCGGCACCCGCAGCGTCCCGCTGCCCGGCCCCGGCGAGCCGGGTGCCCGGCCGGCCCGGGCCGGCCTGCGGGTCGGTCGCGGCGACATCGCGGCCGTGCGCGCGGTCGGCGACCTGTTCCGCGCGCTGGACAACGCCTACGGCGGCGGCCACGCCCGGCAGGCGCTGGTCCGCTACCTGGAGAGCGAGGCCGAGCCGATGCTGCGCGGCCGTTACGGCGAGCAGATCGGCCGGGCGCTCTTCGCGGCCGTCGCCGACCTGACCCGGCTGGCCGGCTGGACCTCGTTCGACATCGCCGCGCACGGCCTGGCGCAGCGCTACTTCGTGCAGGCGCTGCGGCTCTCCCAGGCGGCCGGCGACCGGGTTCTCGGCGGCTACGTGCTGATCACCATGAGCCAGCAGGCGGTCCACCTCGGGCACGGCCGGGAGGCGGTGCAGCTGGCCCGGGTGGCCCAGCAGGGCGTGGGCAGCACGGCGCCCGCCACCATCCAGGCGCTGATGCACGCGGCCGAGGCGCGCGGCCACGGGGTGCTGGCCGACGTCAGGTCCTGCACCACCGCGCTGGTCCGCGCCGAGCGGGCGCTGGCGCTGGCCCGCAGCGGTGACGAGGTGCCGTCCTGGGCCCGGTTCTTCGACGAGGCCCAACTGGCCGACGAGTTCGCGCACTGCTACCGGGACCTGCAGCAGTGGCGGCCGTCCGCCCAGCACGCCGAGAAGTCACTGCGGCTGCGCGGCGCGGCCTACGCCCGCAGCCGGGTGTTCTGCCGGATCGTGCTGGCCTCGGCCCGGCTCGGCATGGGCGACCTGGACGAGTCCTGCGCACTGGCCACCGAGGCGCTGCGGGCGGCCGGCGAGATGCGCTCGGCCCGCACGGTGGAGTACCTGCGCGACTTCCACCGCCGGCTGGCGCCGTACCGGGGCAGCCCGGCGGCCCGGGCGTTCGAGGAGGCGGCCCGGCAGGCCGGGGTGCTCTGAGCGGTCCGGTGGTGGCGTCCGGCCGGGGTGCTCTGAGCGCTGCGGTGGTGATGTTCGGCCGGGGTGCTCTGAGCGCTGCGGCGGTGACGTCCGGCCGGGGGCGGTGAGCGGCAGCCGCCCCCGGCCGGCGGTCCGGGGCCCGTTCGGTGGCGCGGTCCGGCACGGCCGGCGGGCTCAGGCGGCCTGCGCCTGCCGCAGGTCGGCGGCCCGGGCCACGCCCAGGTCGCGCAGCACCGCCTCGGCGGCCCGGCGGCCGGAGACCAGGGCGCCCTGGGCGCTGCTGGTGTCCCGGTGGTCCCCGCAGACGTAGAGGCCGGCCAGCACCCGCACCGGGCGGCGGAAGTTGTGCGGCGGCGGCATCGCCGGCACCGCGTCCGGCAGGTGGCGCACCGTCAGGAACTCCCACTCGCGCGCCGCCACCCCGTACAGCCGGGCCAGCCGCTCGCGCACCGCCGGTTCCAGCGCGGCCGGCCCGCCCGAGCCGTAGGCACGCCGGCCGAGCACCGTGGTGGCCACCAGGGAGCGGCCGGCCGGGGCGTAGGACTCGTGCACCTGGCTGAGCACCAGCGAGTGCGAGACCGGCGCCGGACCGCTCGCCCGGTCCGCGTCCAGCAGCAACGCGGCCTCGGCCAGCGGGGGTTCGGCGGTGGTGTGGTAGTAGGTGGTCACCGGGTGGAAGTCGGGCAGCCGCAGGCCGGGCAGCAGTTCGGCGGCCGACCGGGCGTCGGTGGCCAGCAGCACCGCGCGGGCGCTGATCCGGCCGTGCTCCTCGGTGTGCACCCCGTCCGCGCCCATCGCGGTCACCTTCACCCCGAGGCGCACCGTGCCGGGCGGCAGCGCTCCGGCCAGTTGCCCCGGAACCGCGGCGGTGCCGGCCGCGGGCAGCGCGAGCCGGCCGCGGGCGTAGCCGCGCAGCACCAGGTCGGCGATCCGGCTGCTGGTGCCGAGCGCGGGGTCGCTGAGCAGGGCGACCAGCAGCGGGCGCAGGAAGCCGTCCAGCACCTTGGGCGGCAGGCCGCGGGCCTCCAGGGCGCGGGCGGTGCTGGTCTCGGGCCGGGCCAGCAGCTTGGGCACCGGGGTGGCGGCCAGCCGGGTCAGGGTCGCACCGAGCCGGGCCTTCTCCAGCGGGCTGCCGAGCGGCGAGCGGATGGCGGCCTGCCGGGCGGTCGGCAGCAGCGGGTCACCGACCCGGTAGCGGCGGCCGCCGCTGTGCACCAGGACTCCGGGGGAGAGCGGGCACAGCTCCAGACCGTCCAGGTCGAGCCGGCGGACCAGCTCCGGGAAGCCGGTGTTGAGCAACTGACCGCCGTGGTCCAGCCGGTAGCCGTCCAGCTGGTGGCCGGCCATCCGGCCGCCGATCCGCTCGGTCGCCTCCAGCACCTGGACCTGGAGTCCGGCGGAGGTCAGTGACCGGGCGGCGGCCAGCCCGGCCAGGCCCGCGCCGACCACGACCACCTCGGTGTCGTCGGCACGGGTGCGGCGGGTGATGTCCTGTGGGGTCACGGGCGAACTCCCTCCCTGGTCCCGGAGCTCCGGCCGGTGGCCGGCTGCGGAGTGTGCCGGGACGGTTCGAACGGGTGATGCCCCGTCAATGGCTTGATCAGGCAAGGGCATTCGTTCGGATCGGGGAGAGCCGCGCCGCGCCGGTGGCACGCTCAGGGGGCACGCGCATGCGCCGTGCGCCGTCGCATGCGCCCCCTCGCGCCGTAGCGGACGGCGGAGGGTGTTCGGCGTCGCCCAGGGTTCGGAGTCGTTCGGTGTTCGGAGTCGCCCAGTGTCCGGCGTCGTTCGGTGTTCGGCGTCGCTTCAGAGCGCGGCGCGCACCGCCGCGTCCACCTGGGGGTGGGCGAACTCGAAGCCCGCGGCGAGCAGCTTGGCCGGCACCACCCGGTGGCTGCCGATCACCTCCACCGCCATCTGGCCCAGCGCCAGCTTCAGCGCGAACTCCGGCACCGGGAACGGCGTCGGCCGGCGCAGCACCCGGCCGAGCGCGGCGGTCAGTTCGGCGTTGGTGACCGGCTCCGGCGCGGTCAGGTTGACCGGGCCGCTCAGCTCGGGGTTCTCCACCAGGAAGCGCAGCGCGGCGACCTGGTCGGCCAGCGAGATGAAGCTCCAGTACTGCCCGCCCGAGCCCAGTCGGCCGCCCAGCCCCAGCTTGAACAGCGGGAACAGTCGCCCACCGGCCCCGCCCTGCGCGGTCAGCACCAGGCCGGTGCGCGGGTGCACCACCCGGATCCCGGCTTCCACGGCCGGGTGGGCGGCGCCCTCCCAGTCCACGCAGACCCGGGCCAGGAAGTCGTCGCCGGCCGGGGCGGTCTCGTCGATCACCCGGGCGCCGGTCTGCCCGTAGTAGCCCACCGCCGACCCGCTCACCAGCACGCTCGGCGGGGCGGCCAGCTGCGGCAGCGCGGCGGCCAGGGTGCGGGTGCCGAGCACCCGGCTGTCGCGGATCTCCTGCTTGTAGGCGTCGGTCCAACGGCGGTCCGCGACCCCGGCGCCGGCCAGGTGGACCACCGCGTGCACACCGTCCAGGCCGGCCCGGTCCACCTCGCCGCGCACCGGGTTCCAGCCGATCGCCACCGAGCCGTCCGGCCGTGGCCCGAGGTCGCGGCGGTGGCGGACCAGCCGGACCACCTGGTGGGAGTCGGCCAGCAGCGAGCGGACGAGGGCGGAGCCGATCAGCCCCGAGGAACCGGTGACAGCGATGCGCATGCCGCCATCCTGGCAGGCCCCGGCCACCCCGGTCCGCGCAACCCGCCAACCCGCCCGCCCGCCGGGGCACCGCTGACGCCGGTTCACCGGGCCCGATACGGTACGGCGGTGAGCAACTCCACTCCTCCCGGCTGGTACCCCGACCCGGAGCCCGTACCGGGTGCCGAGGGCGCCCACGAGCGCTTCTGGGACGGCACGGCCTGGTCGGGCCGGACCCGGCCGCTGCCGCCCGGTGCCGCTGTTGCTCCCGCCGGTCCGGCCGGGCCCGGACTGCCCGCGGCACCCGCGAGCGCCGCGCCCGCCGTACCCGCAGCGGTGCCCGCCCCCGCCCCCGCG
>NZ_JBNQTI010000216.1:0-12091 GCF_050325825.1 Kitasatospora sp. LaBMicrA B282 | reverse complement strand
AGCGCCCGCAGCAGCGCCCCGACCAGCCGGGCGGCCGAGCCGTCCAGGTCGCCGGCGGCCACCGCCTGCTCGGCGGCCGCGAGCAGGCCGGCCCGCTCGGCGAGCAGCCAGTCGCGGGCCTGCCCCGCGCTGCGCAGCCGCAGCGGCCCGGGCAGCGGGTCGGGCGCCGCACCGGCCGGGGCGAGCAGCGCCCGGGCGGACTCGACCAGCCGCACCAGCCGCTCCAGCAGCCGGGCCCGGGCCAGCTGCACCTCGCCCGCCCGGTCGTGCCGCTCGCGCAGCCCGACCAGTTCGGCGAAGAAGCGCCGCGGCAGCCGGTAGCACGGCGTGCCGTCGGCGCCGGTGCTCAGCTCCTCCAGCAGCTCGCCCTCGGCCAGCGCGCGCAGCGCCGCGGCCGCCTCCGGGGCGGGGCAGCCGGCCAGCGCGGAGGCGGTGCGCAGGTCCGCCCGGCCGCCGGGGGCCAGGGTGAGCATCCGCAGCAGCCGGGCCTGGGCCACCGGCAGCCCCTGGTAGCGCAGGGTGAACGCCGCGGTGAGCACGTCACCGCCGGCCGCGGCGCCGCCCGGCTCGCCCGACGGGCCGCTCGTCGCGCGCAGCGCGGCGGCCGCGTCCGGGACGGCGGCCTTGGGGTGGGCGCGCAGCCAGTGCGCCATCAGCCGCAGCGGGGCCGGGCGGCCGGCGCAGGCCTCGGCGAGGTCGGCCGCGCCGACCGGGTCGCAGCCGATCCGGGTGCCGCCGACCAGCGCGGTGAGCAGGTCGATCGCGGCGCCCTCGTCCAGGCCGCGCAGGATCACCGGGTCCACCCGGAACCGGTCGGCCAGGGCGGTGAGCGGCCCGGTGGTGGTGGCCAGCACCAGGCAGCGCGGCTCGTCGGGCAGCAGCGGGCGCAGCTGGGCGGCGTCGGCCACGTCGTCGAGCAGCAGCAGGGTGGCCCGGCCGGTGAGCGCCGCGCGCAGCCGGGCGCAGGCGGGGTCGTCGGCGCCGGGCCGGGTGGGGGCGTCCAGCGCGACGGGGGCCGGCGGCGCCGGGTGGGCTGCGTGCGCCGGCAGCGCGTCGTCGGGCAGGTCGAGGGCGACCAGCAGCCGGCGCGCCACGGTGCCGGGCGGCTCGGCGGTGCCGTCGGGGGCGGTGAGCTGGTCGGCGAGCACCAGGTAGTCGCCGGCCAGCGCGCGGGCGAACCGCCGGGCCAGCGCGGTGCGCCCGGAGCCGGGCCGGCCGGTGATCACCAGGACCCGGCAGCGGTCCGGGCTCCGCCGGCGGGCCTCGGCGCGCAGCGCGGCCAGTTCGGCCTGCCGCCCGGTGAACGGGTCCGGCCCGGGGGGCAGCCCGGCCACCGGCCCGTCGGGGGCCGGGCGTGCGTCCATTGTCGCCGTCTTCCTCGCCACCTGCGCCACTCCCGACCCAGTCGCCCAGCTTCCCGTCAGCGAAGCGTAGTTCGCCCCGGCGGCCGGGCCGAGGGGGCAACGGTATGACCAAGTGGCAAATCACCCGGGCGTACTACGGATACGACCGGTCGCCGCCCCGGACACGACCCGTCACCGGACCGGACACGCCGAGTCACCGGCCCCCCGACGGAGCGTCAGAGCTTGAACGGCCGGGCCGGCCACGGCGCCTCGGCCGGGCGCAGCGCGGACAGGCCGGGGCCGGTGAGCGCGGCGTGCAGCGCCAGGGTGCCGGTGACCAGGGTGGGGTTGTGCAGCTCGCCGGCCAGCACCAGGTCGACCAGCTCCGCCAACGGCACCCGGGCGGTCTGGATCTCCAGTTCCTCGCCGTGCGCCGCGTACTTCTCGCCCTCGGCCTCGGCCAGGCCGGTGGCCAGGAAGAGCCGCAGCGCCTCGTCGGTGCCGCCGGGCGAGGTGTAGAAGTCGACCAGCACCCGCCACTCCTCCGCCTTGCAGTACGCCTCCTCGTACAGCTCGCGCTGCGCGGCGTGCAGCGGGTTCTCCCCCGGCACGTCGAGCAGCCCGGCCGGCAGCTCCCACAGGCGGTGCCGGACCGGGTGCCGGTACTGGCGCACCAGCAGCACCCGCTGCCGCTCGTCCAGCGCCAGCACCGCCACCGACCCGGGGTGGGTCTGGTAGTCGCGGCGCTGGTAGCCGCCGTCCGGCATCAGCACCTCGTCGGTGCGCACGCCGGTGACCCGCCCCTGGAACGGCGTGCTGCTGGTGCGGACCTGCCACTCCTCCGCGACGTCCCGGATCTGCCCCTGCTCCTGCTGCTGCTCCTGCTCGGCCATGGCCGCTCTCCCCTTCTCGCCCCGACGAGCCTTTTCGTCAGTACGACACAATCTAACGCCGAACGGCGGCCCCGCGAGATCCGCGGGGCCGCCGTCCGGTGAACAGTCAGGACTGCTCGACCACGCGACTACTCGGCGCTGGTCTTGATCTTGATCGCGGCCGCGACCAGCCCGGCGAAGAGCGGGTGCGGGCGGGTCGGGCGGGACTTCAGCTCCGGGTGCGCCTGGGTGGCCACCAGGTAGGGGTGCACCTCGCGCGGGTACTCGACGTACTCCACCAGGTCGCCCTTGGGGGACAGGCCCGAGAAGACCAGGCCGGTCTTCTCCAGGTCGGCGCGGTAGGCGTTGTTGACCTCGTAGCGGTGGCGGTGGCGCTCCTCGACGTACTGCTCGCCGGCGTAGACCTCGCGGACGATCGAGCCCTCGGCGAGCTTGGCCGGGTAGAGGCCCAGGCGCATGGTGCCGCCCAGGTCGCCCTGGCCGCCGACGATCGCCAGCTGCTCGGCCATGGTGGAGATCACCGGGTGCGCGGCGGCCGGCTCGAACTCGGTCGAGTTGGCCTCGGGCAGGCCGGCCAGGTTGCGGGCCGCCTCGATCACCACGCACTGCAGGCCCAGGCAGAGGCCGAGCAGCGGGATCTTGTTCTCCCGGGCGTAGGTGATCGCGCCGACCTTGCCGTTGACGCCGCGGTCGCCGAAGCCGCCGGGGATGCAGATCGCGTCCACGTCGCCGAGCTGCTCGCGGGCGCCCTCGGGGGACTCGCAGTCGTCCGAGGTGACCCACTTGATCTCGACCCGGGCGTTGTTGGCGAAACCGCCGGCCCGCAGCGCCTCGGTCACCGACAGGTAGGCGTCGGGCAGGTCGATGTACTTGCCGACCAGCGCCATCTTGACGATGTGCTGCGGCTCGTGCACCCGGCGCAGCAGGTCGTCCCAGGTGGTCCAGTCCACGTCGCGGAACGGCAGGTCGAGCCGGCGCACCACGTAGGCGTCCAGGCCCTCGCCGTGCAGCACCTTGGGGATGTCGTAGATCGACTTGGCGTCGATGGCCGCGACCACGGCCTCCTCGTCCACGTCGCACATCAGCGAGATCTTGCGCTTGATCGCCTGCGGCACCTCGCGGTCGGCGCGCAGCACGATCGCGTCCGGCTGGATGCCGATGTTGCGCAGCGCGGCCACCGAGTGCTGGGTGGGCTTGGTCTTCAGCTCGCCGGACGGGCCGATGTAGGGCAGCAACGAGACGTGCACGAAGAAGACGTTGTCCCGGCCGACCTCGTGGCGCACCTGGCGCACGGCCTCCAGGAACGGCAGCGACTCGATGTCGCCGACCGTGCCGCCGACCTCGGTGATCACCACGTCGACGTCCTCGGTGGCCATCCGGCGGATCCGGGACTTGATCTCGTTGGTGATGTGCGGGATGACCTGGACGGTGTCGCCCAGGTACTCGCCGCGCCGCTCCTTGGCGATCACCGTGGAGTAGACCTGGCCGGTGGTGACGTTCGCCGAGCCGTGCAGGTTGGTGTCCAGGAACCGCTCGTAGTGGCCGATGTCCAGGTCCGTCTCGGCGCCGTCGTCGGTGACGAAGACCTCGCCGTGCTGGAACGGGTTCATGGTGCCCGGGTCCACGTTGAGGTACGGGTCGAGCTTCTGCATCGTCACCCGCAGGCCGCGGGCCTTGAGCAGGGCACCGAGGCTGGAGGCCGTCAGGCCCTTGCCGAGCGAGGAGGCCACACCCCCGGTGACGAAGAGGTGCTTGGTCGTCACGGCGCGGCCGTGCGCCGCCTTGCCGGAATGGGGCTGTGCCAAGAGGGGGCTCCCGTGGGTCGCAGTCGAGGATGACGCCGGTGGAGTGCGGACGCGGGACTGACGACGCATCGGTGATCCGGGGGTCGTCAGTCAGCGGGTCCGGGGCGGTTTATCCACCAGTCCACGGGATACCAGGGTATCAGCGAGCCGGGTGGCGCGCGGTCGCACGCCCGTCCGCTGACCCGGCCGGGTGATCTCCCGGCGGTGGCCCGGGTGGGCCCGGCGCGGCCGCTGCGGCCAGGGTGATCAGGGCGGGATGGCCCGGAATGATCACCGCTGGATCCCCCGCCCGACACCCGCGCTCACCCATGCGGGCTACTTTCGGAAAGCCACCCTGGGCAGACGGCCGTACCTGATCGTTTCCGGGTGCTCAGGCCCCTTCCGTCGTCGTATCCTGCACGGACGCATCGCCGACAGCAGAGCAAGCCGAGGACGAGGGGTCCGGACGACACCTCTCCGTCCCCGATGCGCGACCGGACTCCCCCCGTTCCACCAGTTCACTCCAGAGCCAGTTCCAGGAACCCGCACCGGGGTTCCGCGCGGCCCGACCTCGGCCACCGCCACCAGCGGCACCGAGCGGCACCCGGACTTGGCACCGCGTCACCCCCGGCCCCGCAGGACTCGCTCTCGTCTCCGTCGGCGACCGCCGAGCACTACCGCGAACTGGAGATGCACGTGGCCGGCCGTATCGAGGACTACGCACTTATCGGGGACATGCAGACCGCCGCCCTGGTCAGCAGAGACGGCGCTGTGGACTGGCTCTGCCTGCCCCGCTTCGACTCCCCCGCCGTCTTCGCCGGCCTGCTGGGCACCGATGAACACGGGTTCTGGCGGATCGGCCCGGCCGAGGCGGCCCCGACCGGGCCGCTGCCCACCGCGCCCGCCCCGCGCGCCCCCTTCACCGATACGGGTGATCTGAAGGTCGTGCCGAGCAGCGCCGCCGCCCCCGCGGTGCCCGCCGACCGGCGCCGTTACCGGGGTGACTCGCTGATCCTGGAGCAGGAGTGGGACACCCCGCGCGGCAGCGTCCGGGTGATCGACTTCATGCCGCCGCGGCACCTGGCGGAACAGCAGCCGGTGCCGCAGATGATCCGGATCATCGAGGGCCTCACCGGCCGGGTGCGGATGCGCTCGGCGCTGCGGATGCGGTTCAGCTACGGCAAGGTGGTGCCCTGGGTGCACCGGGTCGAGCAGCCCGGCGGGGGCCACCGCACGGTCGCGGTGGCCGGCCCCGACTCGGTCTGGCTGGACGGCGAGGCCGAGACCTACGGCCGCGACCTGACCACCTACGCCGACTTCACCGTGGCGGCCGGCGAGCGGGTCACCTTCGCGCTCACCTGGCAGGCCTCCCACCTGGCCCCGCCGGAGCTGCCCGACCCGGAGGCCTCGCTCACCCTCACCGAGGAGTTCTGGGTGGACTGGGTCGCCCAGTGCACCTACCAGGGCCCGTACCGGGACGCCGTGGTCCGCTCGCTGATCACCCTCAAGGCGCTCACCTACGCCCCCACCGGCGGCATCGTCGCCGCCCCCACCACCTCGCTGCCCGAGGACATCGGCGGCGAGCGCAACTGGGACTACCGCTACACCTGGCTGCGGGACGCCGCGATCACCCTCTCCTCGCTGCTGCGCACCGGCTACCGGGAGGAGGCCCGGGCCTGGCGCGAGTGGCTGCTGCGCGCGGTGGCGGGCGACCCGGAGAACCTGCAGATCATGTACACCATCACCGGCCAGCGCGAGCTGACCGAGAGCCACCTCGACTGGCTGCCCGGCTACGAGGGCTCGGCCCCGGTGCGGGTCGGCAACGGCGCGGCCGGCCAGCTCCAACTGGACGTCTACGGCGAGGTGGTCGAGGCGCTCTACCTGGCCCAGATGACCGGCCTGTCCCGCAACGACCACGCCCACCTGCTCCAGCTGCGCCTGATCAGCTACCTGGAGGAGCACTGGAAGACCCCCGACGAGGGGATCTGGGAGGTGCGCGGGCCGCGCCGGCACTTCGTCCACTCCAAGGTGATGGCCTGGGTCGCGGTGGACCGCACCATCAAGCTGATCGAGCAGACCGAGGCGGAGGGCCCGCTGGACCGCTGGCGGGCGCTGCGCGAGGAGATCCACGCCGACGTCTGCGAGAAGGGCTACGACCCCGAGCGCAACACCTTCACCCAGTACTACGGCGGCACCGAGCTGGACGCCTCGCTGCTGCTGATCCCGCAGGTCGGCTTCCTGCCGCCGGACGACAAGCGGGTGATCGGCACCATCGAGGCGATC
The DNA here is from genome assembly GCF_050325825.1 of Kitasatospora sp. LaBMicrA B282. Taxonomy (NCBI): domain Bacteria; kingdom Bacillati; phylum Actinomycetota; class Actinomycetes; order Kitasatosporales; family Streptomycetaceae; genus Kitasatospora; species Kitasatospora sp. LaBMicrA B282. The sequence continues at coordinate 5,788 of NZ_JBNQTI010000216.1, read as the reverse complement.
CAGCGCGAACTGTCCACCGAGGACGGCTTCGTGCTGCGCTACCCGACTCACGACGAGAGCGGTGCCAATGTCGACGGGCTCTCCGGGCACGAGGGGGCGTTCCTGGCCTGCTCGTTCTGGCTGGCCGACGACCTGGCGATGATCGGGCGGGTGGCCGAGGCGCGCGAGCTGTTCGACAAGCTGCTCGGGCTGCGCAACGACCTCGGGCTGCTGGCCGAGGAGTGGGACCCGCGGCTCAAGCGGCAGGTCGGCAACTTCCCGCAGGCCTTCAGCCACGTGCCGCTGATCGACACCGCCCTGCGGCTGACCGCCTGCGGCGCCGCCTACCTGGCCCCGCAGCCGGCCGTCCAGCCGGTCCCCGAGGACACCCCGCGGCGGCCCGGCCGCCAGCCGGTCCGTTCCTAGGGCCTGTGGCCCCCCCTTCCGGCGCCGCGGACCGCGGCGCCGGAGCCGCGCAACGGCTCAGCGGCGCTGGACCAGTTCGTCGTAGGTGCTGAGCACCTGCGCCACCGTGGCGGCCTCGTCCGGCCAGGTCTCGGCCTGGGCGGGGCCGGCCTTGGCCAGCGCGGCGCGCCGCCCGGGATCGGCCAGCAGCTCGCGCACCGCACCCGCCAGCGCCGCCGGGTCGCCCCCGGGCACCAGCACCGCGGCATCGCCGACCAGCTCCGGGATCCCGCCGACCGCGGTCGCCACCAGCGGCACCCCGGCCCGCAGCGCCTCCTGGGCCACCAGCGAGCGTGCCTCCCAGCGGCTGGGGATCACCACCAGGTCGGCGGCGGCCAGCAGCTCCGGCACGTCGGTGCGGTGCCCGAGCAGCCGCACCGGCAGGTGCTCGGCGGCCACCCGCTCGGCCAGCTCCGCCTGCTGCGGGCCGTCCCCGGCGACCAGCACCAGCGCCTCGCCGAGCTCCCGGGCGGCGTCCAACAGCAGCGGGTACCCCTTGTGCGGCACCAGCCGGCCCACCGCGAGCACCAGCGGACGGTCCTGCTCGCCCGGGCCGAGCAGGACGGCCCGGGCCGCTGCCCGGTCCTGCGCGGCCGGCGGGCGCGGCGGCGCGGCCACCGGGCCGAGCCGGGCGTCGCTGGCACCCAGTTCGCGGGCCCGCGCCACCAGGTCGGAGGAGGCGCCGAGCACCAGGTCGGCGGCCCGCGCCACCCGGCGCTCCATCAACCGCTGCAACCGCCGCTCCAGCCCGGTGGCCAGCAGCGCGTGGTGGAAGGTCACCACCAGCGGGGTCTCCGGGCGCAGCCCGGGCAGCCGACCGGCGGTGCGCAGCGCCAGGTCGGCGAGCAGGCCGGCCCGCAGGCCGTGCGCGTGGACCAGGTCGGCACCGGTGAAGGCGCGGCGCAGCTCACCGATCGCGGTGGCGTCACTACGGGCGCCCGAGGTCGCGGTGATCTCCACCGGGTGGAAGACCGCGCCGGTACGGGAGAACGCGAAGAGCGCGTCGGACTCGGCGGGGGCGCACACGGTCACCTTCACGCCGTGCGCGGTCAGGCCCTGGGCCAGCGAGCGCACGTGGGCGCCGATCCCGCCGCTGCCGGCGGACAGCACCAGCACCACGTGCAGCTGGCCCGGGTCCGGGGAATGGTCCACGTCGTATCGCTCTCACCTAGGGAAAACCACAGGCCTCTGGAGCACCAGGCTCCGTCGCCACCATGCCAGGTCCCGGGGCCTCTTGGACAGTCGGCACGGCAGTCGGCCGGGCGGCCGGCGGCCCGGCCCGGGCTCAGGCCTCCTGCGGTCCGCGGGCGGTGGCCAGCAGTTCCTCGGCGTGCGCCCGGCCCAGCTCGGAATCCTCCAGCCCGGCCAGCATCCGGGACAGTTCGCGTACCCGCTCCTCGTCCCCGAGGGTCTTCACCCCGCTGCGGGTGACCGTGCCGTCGTTGGTCTTCTCCACCACCAGGTGCCGGTCGGCGAAGGCCGCGACCTGCGGCAGGTGGGTCACCACCACGACCTGCGCGGTGCGCGCCAGCTTCGCCAGCCGGCGCCCGATCTCCACCGCGGCCTTGCCGCCGACGCCCGCGTCGACCTCGTCGAACAGGTAGGTGGGCACCGGGTCGGAGGCGGCGAAGACCACCTCGACCGCGAGCATCACCCGGGACAGCTCACCGCCGGAGGCGCCCTTGGCGATCGGTCGCGGGGCGGCACCCGGGTGCGGGGCGAGCAGCACCTCCACCTCGTCGACCCCGTGCGAGCCGTAGGCGACGGTGCGGCCGTCCAGCTCCAGGCCGCCCTGCTCGTCGAGCCGGGTCAGCGCGAAGGTGACCCGGGCGTGCGGCATGGCGAGTTCGGTCAGCTCGGCCGAGACCGCGGCGGCGAACCGGTCGGCGGCGGCCGCCCGGGCCGCGGAGACCTCGGCGGCCAGCGCGGCCAGCGTGCCGCGCAGCTCGGCGTGTTCGGCGGCCAGCTCCTCGATCCGGTCGTCGTCGCCGTCCAGCTCGGCCAGCCGCTGCGCGCCCTGCTCGGCCCAGGCGACCACCTCGGCGGTGCCGCCCTCGGCGCTGCCGTACTTGCGGATCAGCTGGGCCAGCACCGCGCGCCGCTCCTCGACCGCGGCCAGCCGCGCCGGGTCGGCGTCCAGGTCGTCGGCGTACAGCGCGAGGTCGCCGGCCACGTCGGCGAGCAGGTAGCCGACCTCGGCCAGCCGCTCCGCCAGGGCGCCCAGCCGCTCGTCGTGCCCGCTCACCCCGTCCAGCGCCCGGCGGGCCTGGCCGATCAGGGTGCCGGCGTCCAACAGGTCGGGGTCGGCCGGGTCGCCGGCCAGCGCGGCGTGCGCGAGCACCGCGGCGGAGGAGAGCGCGTCGGCGTGGCCGAGCCGCTCGGCCTCGGCGGCCAGCTCGACCTCCTCGCCCGCGACCGGCTCGGCGGCGGCCACCTCGTCGAGGCCGAAGCGCAGCAGGTCGGCCTCCTGGGCCCGTTCCCGGGCCCGGGTGGTCAGCTCCTCCAGCGTGGCCGAGACCTCGCGCAGCCGCCGGTAGCAGGTCCGGTAGCGGGCCAGCGGCTCGGCCAGCGCCTCACCGGCGTAGCGGTCCAGCGCGCCGCGCTGGCGGGCCGGGCGGAGCAGCCGCTGCTGGTCGCTCTGGCCGTGCACCGCGATCAGGTCCTCGCCCAGCTCGGCGAGCAGGCCCACCGGAACCGAGCGGCCGCCGACGTGCGCCCGGGAGCGGCCCTCGGCGGAGACGGTCCGGCTGATCAGCAGCGCGCCCTCGTCCAGCTCGGCGCCGGCCTCCCGGGCCCGCGCGGCCACCGGCGAGTCGGCGGGCAGGTCGAGGCGGCCCTCGACCACCGCCCGCTCGGCGCCGGCCCGGACCAGCGCCGGGTCGGCCCGGCCGCCGAGCAGCAGGCCGAGGCTGGTCACCACCATGGTCTTGCCCGCGCCGGTCTCACCGGTGACCACGGTGAATCCGGGAGCCAGCTCCACCACCGCGTCGTCGATGACACCCAGATCCCGTATCCGCATCTCGTCCAACACGGAGACGACCTTACGAGACCCCGGCCCCGGAGCGCGACGAGCCCGGGCAGCACGGCGCGAAGTTCATTCGTTCCGGGCCTCGGACCGGGCCTCGTTCCGGAACCGGTTCGGCTGGTTCGGGCGCTCGTTGCGGGACCGCGGCCCGGGGACCGTGCACCGCATCAGGAAGAACTGCGCCAGCGGGCCGATCGCCAGTGCGTACACGAGCGTGCCGAGCCCGACCTGACCGCCCAGCAGCACCCCGACCAGCAGCACCGCGAGCTCCAGGCCGGTCCGCAGCAGGCCGAGCGAGCGGCCGGTGCGCCGCTCCAGCCCGGTCATCAGCCCGTCCCGCGGGCCCGGGCCGAGCCCGGCGCCGATGTACAGGCCCATCGCCAGACCGTTGAGCACGATCCCGGCCGCCAGCAGCGCCAGCCGCGGCGCGAGCGCGTGCTGGACCGGCACGAGCGCCAGGGTGCGGTCCATCGCGGTGCCGATCAGCAGCACGTTGGCCACCGTGCCCACGCCCGGGCGCTGGCGCAGCGGGATCCAGAGCAGCAGCACGGCCAGGCCGGTCAGGTTGGTCACGGTGCCGATGCTCAGCCCGAGGTGGGCGGCCACCCCCTGGTGGAAGACGCCCCACGGGTTGAGGCCGAGGCCCGCCCGGTAGGTCAGCCCGGAGCTGGCGCCGTAGAGGGCCAGCCCGGCAAGGAGTTGCGGCAGACGGCGGCCGAGCGCGGTGCCGGGCCGGGGCAGGGCGAGGATCGCCATCGAGGGCTCCTTCGGGGCGGTGCGTGTTCTGTCGGCCACTGCTGTCGGGCGGGCCGCCCTGCCATCATGGGAAGTCCACTGGACCACCGGACAGGTCCAATTCGAGTCAGGTGGACTGCATGGCCGACTGGCAGAGCACCATCACCCCGGCGGCGCTCGCCCGGCTGCTGCGCGCCACCGGCGCACCCGAGGCGGACCGCGCACGCCGCCCCGCCTACCGCGAACTGGCCGCCCAGGTCCGCCGACTGGTCGGCGACGGACGGCTGCCGGTGGGCACCCGGCTGCCCGCCGAACGCGAGCTGGCCGCCGCCCTGGCCCTCAGCCGCACCACCATCGCCACCGCCTACGAGGCCCTGCGCGGCGAGGGCTACCTGCACAGCCGGCGCGGCTCCGGCAGCTGGACCGCGCTGCCCGCCGGCAGCGCCCCGCCCGCCGACGGGCTCTTCCCGCTGCCGCCCGACGACTACGGCCGGGTGATCGACCTGGGCGCCGCCTCCCCGGCCGCCCCGCAGCCGCTGCTCGCCGAGGCCGCCGCCCGCGCCGTCGAGCAGCTGCCCGCCTACGCCCAGGGCCACGGCCACTACCCCACCGGCGTCCCGGCGCTGCGCGAAGCGGTGGCCCACCGGTTCACCGAGCGCGGCCTGCCCACCTCCCCCGACCAGATCCTGATCACCACCGGCGCGATGAGCGCCCTCGACCTGGTCCGCCGCTCGCTGGTGCGGCGCGGCGACCGGGTGGCCGTCGAGTCCCCCAGCTACCCGCACCTGCTGCGGGCGCTGCGCGAGGCCGACGCCCGGCTGGTGCCCGTCCCGCAGCACCGGGTGGACGGGCCCGAGCAGCTGCCCCGGTGGGACCTGGCCGAGTGGCGCCGGGTGCTGCACGGCGCCGCCCCGCGGCTGGCCTACCTGATCCCCGACTTCCACAACCCGACCGGAGCGCTGATCGACGAGGAGCAGCGGCGCGAACTGCTGGCCGCCGCCCGGGCCGCCGGCACGCCGGTGCTGGTCGACGAGACGATGGCCGAGCTGGCCTGGGGCGGCGCGCCGCTGCCCCGCCCGATGGCGGCGCTGGACCGGACCGCCCAGGTGGTCACCGTGGGCTCGGCCGGCAAGCTGATCTGGGGCGGGCTGCGGGTCGGCTGGATCCGGGCGGCGCCCGCGCTGGTCCGGCAGCTGGCGGCGGACCGGATCCACACCGACGTCGGCACCCCGGTGCTGGAGCAGCTGATCTGCGCGGCGCTGCTCGGCGAGCGGTTCGCCGAGGTGCGCGAGGCACGGCTGGGCGCGCTGCGGGAGAGCGCGGCGGCGCTGGTGCCGGCGCTGCGCGAGCGGCTGCCGCAGTGGCGGTTCGCCGTGCCGGCGGGCGGCATGACGCTCTGGATCGACACCGCGGGGCTCTCCGGGGCGGCGCTCTCCCGGGCCGGCGAGCGGGTCGGGCTGCGGATCGCGGAGGGCGCGCGGTTCGGCGCGGACGGCGCCTTCGAGGCCTTCGTCCGCCTCCCGCTCACCGTCCCCGCCGCGGCCGCCGCCGAGACCGCCGAGCGGTTGGCGGCGGCGGTCGCGG
>NZ_JBNQTI010000215.1:0-12151 GCF_050325825.1 Kitasatospora sp. LaBMicrA B282 | reverse complement strand
CGACCCTTGCCGGACCTGGGAAGCAGCGGCTCCACCAGGCCCCACTCGGCATCGGAGAGTTCATGGCGACGTATCACCACATCATGATCCACTATCCAAGATCACTTTGACGACACTGCCTAGTCCTAGGGACGACGCCTGACCGTGCTCGCTGAGAGCACGGCCGAATTACCTTGCCGGGTGGCCTGTGACCGAGCGCCTCCCCAGGCCACCCGGCGACGTCTTTCATCGAAACCAGAGGGCACATCCATGCGCAAGCCGATCAACGGCGACAACGACACAGGCCCGATGGGCTCGATGGACAGGCTCAACGAGCTCTACGCTCTGGTGTCGCCCTTCGGCCTCGTCGGCGGAATCCAGAAGGGCTCTTCGATACGCGGCCTCCCCGAATACATCAGTGTCGTGTCGAACATCGGGCTCGGACTCACCGGAGCCGACGACACGTCTTGGAGCCACCACCCCAGGGGTCTGACCGGCGGGACGAGCCTGCACGATCACGAGCACGCGACGATCGCGGCCATCGCCGAAGCCGCCGAGCGGTACTCCGCGATCCCGTCCTTTCCGCCCGGCACCGTGGTCGGCTCGTGGGACGAACTCGACGGACCCGCGCTCGACCCGGAACTCGTTCCGCGGTGCTCCAGCGCGGAGATCGAGCGCGCCGGCGGCCGGGTGTCAGCCCTCTCCCGTGACGCGCGGATCCACTGGACCCGGGCCGTGGACCTGCACTCCGGTGTGCGGACCTGGGTTCCGGCCGTCATGACGGACTACGCGGCGACTGGTCTCCTTCCCGCCGAGAACTTCTGGTTCCGGATATCCACCGGGTACGCGGTGCACTCGACGATGACCGAGGCCCTCGTCCGAGGGATCCTCGAGGTGGTCGAGCGCGATGCGCTGGCGATCACCTGGCTCCAACGGCTGCCGCTACCTCCCGTCCCGGAAGCCCTGGTACCGGAATCCGTTCAGCCGGTGCTGGAGTGGGGCCGCCGGTCGGCGATCGAAACGCACTTCTTCGACGCCACGCTCGATCTCGGCGTGCCGACCTGTCTGGTGCTGCAGACCGCTCCGCACAGCCGCCCGGTTCGACAGGTCGTCGGATGCGCGACGGGGAGAACGCTGCCCGAGGCGGTGGACCGTGCGACCTGCGAGGTCCTGGGCGCGCGGATGCGGTTCGAGCGCACCGCCGACGAAGCCGTCAAGCTGGACTTCGCCCGGTTCGACGATCTGGAGGACGGCGCGCGGTACATGGCCCGGGCCGAGATGGGGCATGCCTTCGAGTTCCTGCTCGACGGCGCTTCCGAGCGAACGGGTCCGACCGATCCGACCGTCCTGCCGCGAGATCCGGCCGAGGCCCTCTCCGCTCTGCTCGCGCGACTTCGCCGCGCTGGGTGCCGCGCCTACGCGGTGGACCGTACGAGCGATGAACTCCGTGCCGTGGGGCTGGTGTCGGCCTGTGTCGTCATCCCCGCTCTCCAGCCGATGTCACTCCACCCGTTGCATCAGTACCGTGCCCATCCACGACTGTATTCCGCGCCATTGCTGTCCGGATACAGGGCTTCCGCCGAGGAGGATCTGAATCCATGGCCGCTTCCGTTCGACTGACCGTCCGGGGAGAGCTCGCCGCTCTGTCGGTTGGGCCGTTCGGGCACAGCGTCGTCGAGCTGGCTCTCGGCGACGGACTCGTCGCGCACATCGATCCGGTGCGGGACCTCACGTCGGTTCCCTCGACGACCCGGTGCATCCTGGTCGCTTCGTGGCGTCCCGTCCCGTCGCTGTGGCTCACGGTCGACGAGTTCGCCACGACCAATCGCCTTTCCTGGTTGCCGGTCACCATGGACCATCCGCGCATGACTGTCGGACCCGTGTTCAGGCCCCTGCAGCCGCCGTGTTTTTCATGCTTCCGAAGTCGGCAGTTCCAGCACGACCCGGACGCCGACACCACCCAGCTGCTCGAAGCGGCCTACGACCGTGACGACACCCTGGGCCCTCGCGCGCACCTGCCGCACCATGCACGTTCGGCGGCCGCGCTGGCGAGTTCGCTCATCCGGCCGACCGGAACCGACGGAAGCGTCAACGCGGGCGAGTGTTACACCGCTTCGCTCGCCCGATTCGAAATCGAGGTCTCCCGCGTGCTGCCGTGTTATGGCTGTCCCTCGTGCAACGCCGACCCGGCGAGGACGCGTCACGACGATGAGGCGTCGGCTGTCCTGGAAGCCCTGGCAGCAGCTTGGTCGGCCGGCTCCGAAGACGGTGAGCACGACTATGCGTAGGTTCTCCCGGGGCCTTGCGCACGTACACGGCGATGGTGTGACCGTCGTCGCCGGCGGACCGCAACGACTGACGTTCAGCGGCTCGGCCGCCGGACAGATCTCACGGCTCATCGACGCCGCGACCGCATCGTCCACCCTCGACGAAGCGGCGCTGAAAGCCGGAATTCCCCCGGAGCTGGCGCAAGGCCTGTGGGACGTCCTGCTGGAGCACGACCTGCTCGAGGAGGAACCAGCGGACGCGCCGCTGGTGCTCGGCGATGACATGGCCGGATTCGCAGCCGCCTTCGGCCGAGGCTTCGGCGATTGCGGGGCATCGCAGTCGAGCGCACTCCTGGCGCGGAGTCGGGTGGGGGTCTCTTGCGAGGACGCGAATCTTGCCGCGCCGTTGCTGGCTGACCTACGCGTCATGGGAATCACCGGAGTCGACGTGCTGTCCGGATCTTCCGCGGTCGAGCCGGGGCAGGATCTGGTCGTCGCGCTCGATGCGCCCGGTCCGGGATTCGATGACGTGGTCGCCGCCTGCGGTGCGCGCGGCGTACCGCTGCTGCGCATGAGCCGCACGCGCGACCACCTGGAGATCGGCCCGCTCTTCTACGGCAACTCCATGGCGTGTTTGCGCTGTTTCCGTCACGATCGCGATGCAATGGCCGATCTCGAGGAAGACGCCGGTGCCCTCATCATCGATGACGAGGACGTGGCGCGCGGTCTCCTTGCTTCGCTCGTCTGCGCCGAGGTGGCATCCCTGGTCGGACATCTCGGTCACGCCGTCTCCCGCCGCGCGATGACGCGCACGAGCCTGTCGTCCCTGGCGACTCGGAGATTCGTGGTCACACCACATCGGACGTGTCCGGAGAAGGCGGCCCACCAGGACGACGCGGACTCGATGCTCGTTGCCTTGTACGAGAACTTCATGGGCGACATGCCGGCCGGTATCCGCGGGTCGCGATCGAACTCCAGGGTTCAGAACAAGGTCATCACTGATCTCCAGGGATATCGGGAGCGGTTGCCGAGTTGGTTCCCGCGTTCCGGCCCGCCCGGGCACGACTTGCTCGTCGAGCTGGTCCGAAGTGTCGCCGGCCGGCGAGCGGCGGCTGACGACGCGACGCCGCCCAAGCGCTGGACGCCGTCGGCGGGCAACCTGGGCTCCTGCGCCGCCTTCGTCATCGTCCCCGACCGCGAGCCTTCGCTGTCGTTCTACGACGAGATCGCGGACGAGTTCGTCCGGATGCCGGTCCCTGTGTCACTCCTGAACGAGGTGCTGGACGACCTCGACGGCATCCCCGCCGGAGGTCCCGGTCCCTACATCGTGCTTGTCGGATGCGTGGGAAGAATCTGGCAGAAGTATGGCGACCTGGCCTTTCGTCTCGCTCATCTCGATGCCGGCTTCGCGTGCACCCAACTGGCGGTCATGGCGGCCGCCCACGGTGTGGAGACGGCGTTCGCCAGGGCTTGGAGCTCGAACCTCGCCGCGCTTCTCCAGCTGAGAGCGGGCAGCGAGCTCGTCACCGCGGTCGCGAGAGTCAATATCTAGAATCGGTCGGGTATCATGCCAATATTTGATCAAAGCGTCGTTCTGCGTGAACTGTGCATCCAGGCTCAGGATCGTCAACGAGCCGTTGGCGGCGGAATTCCGGGCGCGGTCTCGTGGTCCACCGCAAAGGTTTTCGTTGACGGTCCGAGCGAGCTGGCTCGGACCGTGGAGCGCAGAACTTCGGTCCGCTCATTCGCCCGGGAGCCGATCGACGGCCGGATCATCGACCAGGTCATCCGCTCCGCGCGAGTACAGCACCAGTCGATGTGGGGCACTGAAGGGCGGCGTGGCGGCATCGGGGTCCATGTCGCGGCTTACCAGGTCGAAGGTTCAGCACCGGGGCTCTATCGCCTCTCGGACGACGGTTGGTCCACCCGCAGGTCCGTGCAGTCCGTACCGCCCGAACTCCTCGCCGACCTCGCCGCGCGCTACGCGGATTCTCCCGCGCTCCTGTTCATCTGCGGCGAGCGGGATGGGCGTGGCCCCGGCCCGAGCGTTTCGCAGTATTCAGAACTCCTGGTTCGCTGCGGCTCCTTGGGCTACAGCCTCTGGCTCGAGGCGGTCCGGCTGGGGCTCTCCGGTTCCGTCCACGGCGTGACCAGTCCCGAGGTGGGTGATGCACTGCGGACCGAGGACAAGCACGTCTCGCATCTGTTCACCCTGGCCATCGGGCTGCCCACGGCATCGACGGGCACCTCATGAGGGCGGCCTCCACGCGGAGCGGAGCTGCCCGAAGCAGCACCGGTGAAGCGCCCGGGGAGGTCGGGTGGCTGCGCCGTCTCGCCGCCTGCATCATGCGCCATCAGCGGCTGGCCCTCATCACAGCCGCGAACTCCCTGGTGATCGCCGCGATCGGGGTCGCAGTCCCGCTCGTGCAGCGCACGATCATCGACGACGTCATCATCGTGCACAGACACCCGATCACGCCCTGGGCCGTCGCCCTGGTCGGCATAGCCCTGCTCAACTTCGTCGTCGCGCGCTGCATCCGCTACTTCGGTGGCGCGCTGGGCATCGAGGTGCAGAACGACCTGCGAACCGCGGTCTTCGACTCGCTCTCGCGTCTGGACGGCAAGGGCCAGGACAGCCTGGAGACCGGACAGATCGTCTCGCGCTCCTCGTCCGACATCACGGTGGTGTCCCAGCTGATCACCATGGCGCCGTCGATGGCCGGCACAATCCTGATGTTCTTCAGTTCGATCGTCGTGATGCTCCTCCTCTCGCCCGAACTCACGCTGATCGGGCTCACCGTCGCACCGGTGCTGCTCGGCATCAACGTCCTGGCCCGCCGCAAGCTGTTCCCGGCCGCCTGGGACGCCCAGCAGAAGACCGGCGTGCTCGCCGGCGTCGTCGAGTCCGCCGTGACCGGCGTCCGCGTGGTCAAGGGATTCGGCCAGGAGCACCAGGAGATCGAGAAGCTCGACCGCGCCGCGGGCACGCTCTTCGGCGCACGGATGCGCTGGATCCGACTGGCTGCGCGCTACACCCCGATGCTCGCCGCCGTACCAACGCTGGGCCAGCTCGGTGTCCTGGCGCTCGGCGGCTACCTGGTCCTGCACGGCCGGGTCACCATCGGCACCTTCTTCGCCTTCTCCAGCTACCTGGCCTCATTCGGCGGGTCCACCAGGACGCTGACGACGCTCGTCACCCTCGGGCAGCAGGTGCGCGCGAGCGCCGAGCGGGTCTTCGAGGTCATCGATTCCATACCCGACGTCTCGGACCGCCCCGATGCGCGAGAGCTTCCCCAGGGAGCCCTGGACGTGGAGTTCCGTGATGTCACCTTCGGCTACCTGACCTCCGAACCCGTTGTGCGCGGCCTCGACCTGACGGTGCGCCACGGCGAGACCGTAGCCGTCATCGGTGCCCCGGGCTCCGGCAAGTCCACCCTCGCGATGCTGCTTCCGCGCTTCTACGACCCCCAGGCCGGCTCCGTCCTCATCGGTGGGCACGACCTGCGCGAGGTGACGGCCGAGTCGGTTCGCGCATCGATCGGCCTGGTGATGGAGGACGCGTTCCTGTTCTCCGACAGCGTCCGGGCGAACATCGCGTACGGTGCCCCCGGTGCGACCGACACCCAGGTGCGCGCCGCCGCGAGAGCTGCGGAGGCGGACCGCTTCATCGAGGAGCTTCCCCAGGGGTACGACACGGTGGTCGGCGAGCAGGGACTGACGCTCTCCGGCGGGCAGCGCCAACGCGTCGCCCTGGCCCGCGCCCTGCTGACGGACCCGCGGATCCTGCTGCTCGACGACGCGACGTCCGCCGTCGACGCGGCCACCGAGGCGGAGATCCACGCAACGCTGCGCCGGGTGACGGAGGATCGCACGACCCTGTTGATCGCGCACCGACGCTCCACGCTCCAGCTCGCGGACCGGATCGCAGTGCTGGATCGGGGCACGCTGGTCGCCGTGGGCACCGCCGAGGAGCTCGAGCGCGACTGCCCGCTCTACCGGCTGCTGCTGTCCGGTCCCGGCCACGACGCCGAGGGCGTGGACGCGGGAAAGCCGGGCGTGGACAACGACATGCGGCAGGTTGACGGTGTCACCCGAGCCCTGTGGTCGCGCCCCGAGCTTTCCGACGTCAACGGATCCGCGCAGCCGGCCGCGACGTCGGCGACGTCCGAGATACTCGCCGAGGTGGCCGCGCTGCCGTCCGCCAACGAGCGGCCGGACGTGGACAAGGAGCGGGTGACGGGTGCCGACCACGGGTTCACCCTGAGGCGTGTGCTGCGCCCGTTCGTCTTCGCGCTCCTCGTGGGGCTCTTCCTCGAGGCGGCTGACGCGCTGGCGTCACTCGCCATCCCGGCGTTGATCCGTACCGGTGTCGACAGGGGCATTCAGGGCGCCGCGTACCACGTCGTCGCGACGATGGCGGTCGTCGGCGTTGGCGTGGTGCTGGCCGACTGGGCCATCGTGTCCGTCCGGACGATGGTGCTCGGGCGAATGGGCGAGCGGCTGCTGTACACGCTGCGGATGAAGGCCTTCGCGCACCTGCAGCGGCTCGGTCTCGACTTCTACGAGCGCGAGATGGCCGGGCGGCTGATGACCCGGATGACCTCCGACATCGACGCGCTCTCGGACTTCCTCCAGAACGACGTGGCCACGGCTGTCGTTTCGATCCTGACCGGATTCGGCATAGCGGCCGCTCTCGTCGTCCTCGACTGGCGGATGTCGCTCGTCGTCTTCGCGATGCTGCCGATCCTGATCGCCGCGACCGTGATGTTCAAGAGAGTGTCTTCGAAGGCTTATGAGGAGGCCCGCGACCGGATCGGCGCGGTCAACGCGGACCTGCAGGAGAACGTCGCGGGCATGCGCGTGACGCAGGCGTTCCGCCGTGAGCGCGTCAACCGCGACCGCTACGCGCGCAAGATCGACGCCTATCGGCGCTCGCGACTGCGGGCGCAGCGGTACATCGCGGCGTACTTCCCGTTCGTGCAACTGCTCGCCAACCTCACGGAGACGGTCTCGCTCGTCTACGGCTCGTACCTGATCCGTCAGGGCACGCTGACGGCGGGCGCGCTCATCGCGTACCTGCTGTACGTGGAGATGTTCTTCGCACCCGTCCAGAGCCTTTCCCAGGTCTTCGACAGCTATCAGCAGGCCGCGGTGGGCCTGCGGCGCTTCATGGGCCTGCTGCACACGCGGACGAACACACCCGAGGCCGAGGCCCCCGAACCAGTGCGCTCCCTCAGCGGCCGGATTGAGTTCCGGGAACTGCGCTTCGGCTACGACGCGGCGGCCCGGCCGGCCCTGGGCGGCAGCGCCGGGCGCGGAGTCAGCGTCGTCATCGAGCCCGGCTCGACGGTCGCGCTGGTCGGCGAGACCGGTGCGGGTAAGTCGACGCTGGTGAAGATGGTCGCACGGTACTACGACCCGACGGGCGGCGCGCTGCTCGTCGATGGCGTGGACGTGCGCGACTACGAGCTCGGTGGCTACCGTAGGCGGCTCGGTGTGGTGCCGCAGGAGGCGTACCTGTTTCCCGGCACGGTCGCCGAGGCGATCGCGTACGGCAGTCCGGAGGCGGGCGACGCGCAGATCGAGGCCGCCGCGCGCGCGGTCGGGGCGCACGAGATGGTCGCGAAGCTCCCCGGCGGATACCTGCACCAGGTCGGCGAGCGGGGGAGGAGCCTGTCGGCGGGCCAGCGGCAGTTGCTCGCCCTCGCGCGCGCCTACCTCGTGGATCCGGACATCGTGTTGCTCGACGAGGCCACCTCCGCACTGGACCTGGCGAGCGAGGCGGCTGTCACGCGGGCGACGGAGGAGGTTTCGCGGGCGCGCACGACACTCGTCGTCGCCCACCGGCTGACGACCGCAGCGCGCGCGGACCGGATCCTGGTGCTCGACGACGGCCTCATCATCGAGGACGGCACGCACGACGAGTTGCTCGCGGTCGACGGCGCGTACGCGAGGCTGTGGAGCAACTTCATGCACGGTAGTGAGAGACAAGCTCTTTGAACACATGTGGGCAACGTCCTGTGACTGTGCACCGTAGATGGCCACTTTCCAGGGGTGATGGCCAGCGTTTTCACGCTACTTGGCCGGTCTGAGCAGGCTGGTTAGCCACGGGTCATACCGCTGGCCGACCGCCGTGCGCTGCCGACCGCCCTGCTGGCCGATTGCCCGGGACCAGCAGGCGGCCTGCTACCGTCAGTCCCGACGGACGCCGTTGATCCGGCCGATGACAGCTGCGGCACGCTCCGGGTGTTCTTCGAACCACCTGCCGAGGTTGTGCTGGACGGCCTCTTCGACGCAGACTCGCACCGCGGCGTCGCCCAGCACGCCCCGAGTGGAGCCCTCGAACTCGGGATCGTCCAGCTTCACTGACACGACCGCCGTCAGGCCCTCGCCGATTCGATCGCCTTCAATGTCGGGGTCTGACGCTGTCATAAGCCGACGCTCCCGTGCGTACGCGGTGAGCGCGGCCGCCACGCCGTCGCGGAAGCCGCGCTCGTGGGTGCCACCGATGGTGGGTCGACTGTTGGCGAAGCTCCGGAGTCGTTCCTCTTGGGAGTCACGCCAACGGAGGGCAACCTCGACGGTTCCGGCCATGCGCGGGTCCTCCCGTTCGAAGCCGATGATGCGCGGATGAACGGGTGTCTCTTCCTGCTCGTCGAGGAGGGTCACGAAGTCTCGCGCGCCGTCCGGGTACCTGAACCGGACCGCCCGGGACTCGTCCGGACCGCGCTGGTCGGTCAGAGAGATCTCCAAGCCCTTGTTCAGCAGAGCGAGTTCCCGGAAGCGCTCGGCCAGGTCGTCGAACGAGAGCTCAGCGGCTCCGAAGATGTCGGCATCGGGCCAGAAGGTGATGGTGGTGCCGCTTCCGGTCGACGTCCCGGCCTCGGTGAGCGGGGTGACGGCCACGCCACGCGCGTACCCCTGAACCCAGCGAGCTCCCCCGCGCCGCACTTCGGCCGTCATCCGGCTCGACAGGGCGTTGACGACGAAGGGTCCCACCCCGCAGAAGCCGAGCGTCACGTCGTGGCGGCCTCCGGTCCCCGGCCCGGTCTGAAAACGGGTCAGCAGGGCTTCGAGGCCGGAAATGCCACTGGTTCCCGATTCGTCGATACGAACTCCCCGCCCGTCGTCGGCGACACGGACACCGCCGTCGGGTGTGAGGGTGACGTCGACACAGCTGGCGTGGCCGGCGAGGACCTCGTTCACGGCCCGGTCGGCGACCTCGAAGACCATGTGGAGCAGGCCGCGTTCACCGGTCGAGCCGATGTACATACCGGGCCGCTTGCGGACGGCCTCGCACCCTTCCAGCACCTGTATCTGGCTGGCGTCGTACTTGTTGGCTTCCCCGCTCATGATGTCCCCTCCGATGCGGTCCGGCAGAGCTCTTCACCCTAGGCGAATCTCAGACGGGCAGGTGCGAGGCCGTCCGGAGGCGGTCGACCCGGGAGTCGCGAACTGGTGCCGGACTTCCGGCACGGGCCCGGCGAAGCCGCGTACGACACCATTCCCATCGGCGCCGAGGTCACCAATTTTCATGAATTTCGCGCGACGCCCAGGAGTTCACCGCCGCGGCCTGGTCTGCACAAGCCTGGGTACGAGCATGCGCAGTGGGGCGTGTTCGAGGTCGACCCCTCGAACGGGCAGATCATCCACAACCACTTCGGCAACCAGTTCTTCCAGCTCGGGTCCATCACCAAGGTGATCACCGAGTCCTCCGCCTGGCACACCCTGGGCCCGGACTACCGCTTCCACACCCCGCTGTTCGCCACCGGCACCCGCACCGGCTCGACCCTGAACGGGAACCTGGACCTGGTCGCGCAGGGCGACGAGACCATGGGCGGGCGCACCAAGCCCGACGGGACGGTGGACTTCACCAGCATCGACCACGCCAGCGCCAACGAGCTGCCCGGCGCCACCCTCGCCCCCGAGGACCCGCTGGCGGGCATCGACCAGATCGCCCAGCAGGTGCACGACGCGGGCATCACCCAGGTCAACGGTGACGTGATCGTCGACTCGCGGATCTTCAAGGCCCCGGACCTCGATCCGCAGCCCCAGCCGCTGATGATCAACGACAACCTGATCGACCTGCTCAGCACCCCGACCACCCCCGGCGCGCCGGCCCAGCTGACCTGGCGCCCGCAGATCAGCACGTACAACGTCACCTCCAGCGTGACCACGGGCGCGCCCGGCAGCGCGACCGACATCAAGGTCAACCCCTCCGCCGACGGCACCCACATCCAGCTGTCCGGCACGATCGCCGCCGATGCGCAGCCCGTCCTGAAGATCTCCACCATCCAGGATTCGGACTCCTTCGGCCGCACCGCGCTGATCGAAGCGCTCCAGCGGGCCGGCGTCACCGTCACCGCCCCCGAGAGCGGCCCCAACCCGGCAAGCGCGCTGCCCTCCTCCTACGGCAACGATCCACAGGTAGCGGTGTTCGTCTCCCCGCCGTACCGCGAGTACGCCAAGCTGATCCTCAAGGTCAGCCTGAACGTCGGCGCCAACATGGCGCTGTGCAACATGGCCACCTCGCAGGGCAGCACGCAGTGCTTCGACGCCTTCCCGATCGAACACGACTTCCTGGCCAACGTCGCCCACGTCGACCCGACGCAGATCCAGCTCTCCGACGGGCGCGGCGTGAACACCGACGTGGGCACCCCGATCGGCATCGACCAGATCTTCGACTACTGGCTGCACACCCCCGACGCCGACGCCTTCCGGCTCGCCCTGCCGATCCTGGGCGTCGACGGCAGCAACGGGATCTCCTGCACCACCAACTGCCCGGCCAAGGGCAAGGTCTTCTCCAAGTCCGGCACCAACCTCGCCCCCGACTTCCTCACCCCGGCTCCCAACGGCCAACCCTCGCTCGGAGTCGGCGCCCAGACCGAAGCCGGCTACCTGATCACCGACGACGGCTGCGTCCACCTCTTCTACGTCGGCGTCACCGGCGCCGCCAGCCCCGACATCAACAGCTTCTTCAGCGTCTTCGACGACGTCAACCAGATCTCCGCGCTGCTCCAGGAACAGGCCTCGGCCCACAGCCCCCGAGCCGCCCACAGCCCCCGAGCCGCGCACAGCGCCAAGGCGTAGCAGCCCGCCCGAGTCCACCGACCGACGACCGGAAGACAGCCCGTCCACCCGGCCGCGTCCGCCGCCCTTCCCCGCGGTGGGCGCGGCCCGCCGAGCACCGCCCGCCAGCCGCCAGGGCGCCGGGCAGGCCGGCCCCCGGACGCGCTCTCGCGCTCCCCCCCCGCAGGCCGGATCGGCCGGCGCTCGACTCCTGGAGCCAACGCCACACAGTCCGAAGCGCCATCCCCAGCGCCACGGCGGCTACGCGGACGTGTTCACCGCTCAGCGCCCCGTCGATCCGCAGCAGCTCCAACCACTCCACAGTCGCCGCGCGATGCTCCTCGGTCGTCCTGCCCACGACGGAAAGTGGCACTGGGGCCCGACGCCGCGCCGGAAGGTCCGGTTGACTTACACGATGAGGTGAAAGCATCTGGAACCTGCGCTCTGCGAGCACCTGGGGTGTCACCGATGTCGCTGTGTCCAGCCCACGGGCACGTCCATGTCCGATCACCGTGTCAGCGGGTTCGCCGCGTGAGTGTGAGTCAGCGATGGTGCTGGCCGGGAGCTGTGGCCCGGCGCTGACGGGACCCGGGTACTGACGCCGAGAACGGCAACGCTACTGACGCTTCCGCGGCAGACGAGGAGCGCCCGGCGGCACGGGATTTGTCAGGGGCTTGCGCGAGTCGATCCTCCGGGCGAGCTGTGGACAGGGGCCGGATGCTGTTGGTGATCTTCATGAGTGACGGGTTCGAGTCCCGTCGCTCAGTTGCTGGCACAGGTGCTGGAAGCGGGTGGCCTGGCCTCGTTGGGGGTCGGTTGATCTGGCGTCGTCGCGG
>NZ_JBNQTI010000214.1:0-12155 GCF_050325825.1 Kitasatospora sp. LaBMicrA B282 | reverse complement strand
CGCGCCGCCTCGCCCGCCGCCCGCTGGTCCCGGGCCCGGCGCCGGGCCGCCTCGAACTCGTGCAGGTCCAGCTGCCCGGCCCCGACCGCCAGGCGGTACCCCGCACCGTGCGAGCCGAGCACCGCGCCCGCGGCCCGGCGCGCCCGCTCCGGCTCCAGCACCCGCCGCAGCCGGGAGACGTAGGTCACCACCAGGGCGCCCGAGTTGGCGGTGGCCCGGGTACCCCAGACCGCCTGCACGATCTGCTCCCGGGGCACCGGCTCGTTGGCGTGCAGCAGCAGCACCGCCAGCACCGCGCCCTGCATGGCCGGGCCCGGCGACCGGGTCACGCCGGCCCGGCTGACCCGCAGCGGCCCGAGCAGCTCATAGCGGAGCAACCCGCCCGCTCCGGCCCGCGCGACCATGCCCTCCGCTCCCCTCCGGCCCCGCGGAAGCGGTCCGCGGAGTGGGGCCACAGTGGACTAGACCAGAGGCGGCGTCAACACATGCGCCGGAAAACTTGTCGTGCGACGGACAACCAGCTCGTCGCGCACCGCACCCCCCAAGCACCCGAACGCGAAAACGCCGAAGGCCCGGAGGTGAACCTCCGGGCCTTCGACTTCAGTAGCGGGGACAGGATTTGAACCTGCGACCTCTGGGTTATGAGCCCAGCGAGCTACCGAGCTGCTCCACCCCGCGTCGTTGTGTCTCAACCATAGCACGTCCGCGGCGCCCCCTGCGCACACCACCGATCGGGCGGCGGGCGCAGGGGCGCAGCTCACGGGCTACGGCGAGGGCGTGGCCGAGGGCCGGGCCGGCGGCGCGGCGGGCGGCGCCGCCGGGCTCGCGGATGCCGCCGCAGTGGGCGGGGCGGCGGGCGACGCGGAGCTCGACGGCGCCGGCCCCGCCCCGCCGTCCGCCTTCTGCTCCGCCGCCAGCGCCGCGCCGATCGCGTCCTGCAACTCCTTCTGGGCCGCGCCGTACCCGGCCCAGTCCCCGGCCTTGAAGGCGTTCTGCGCGTCGGTGTCGGCCTTCTGGATCGCCGCCAGCGCCTGCTGCAGCGCCGGGGAGACCGCGCCGCCACCCGAGGGCGGCGTGCTCACCGTGCTCCCGGTGCCGCCGCCACCGGTGCCCGAACCCCCGGAACCACCCCCCGGCGCCACCGGGGTGGCCCCGGGCGCCGAGCCGAGCACCTGGGTCAGCGCGGTCGGCAGGTCGCCCGCGAAGGCCACGTTGTCGTTGCCGTACACCGCCAGCACCTTCTGCAGCACCGGGTAGTTGGACCCGCTCCCCTTCACGTACACCGGCTCCACGTTGAGGAAGCCGCCGGCCACCGGCAGGGTCAGCAGGTTGCCGTAGTCGAGGTTGGCATCGCTGCCGTTCTTCATCAGGGTGATCGCGCTGGCCACCGCCGAGTTGGAGTTGAACTTCGCCTGCACCTGGCTGGGCCCCGGTGTGTTGCTGTCACTGGGCACGCTGAGGATCCGGATCTTCCCGTAGTCCGGCCCCGGATCGGAGTCCACCGACATCAGCGCCGCCAGGTTGGGCCGACCGCTGGGCACGAAGGTGCTGGTCAGCGAGAAGGTGGCGGCGGACATGTCGGGCATCCGCAGGGTCAGGTAGTACGGCGGCTGCGCCTGGTTGCCGCCGCTGGTCGGGTCGTTCGGCACCTGCCAGATGTCCGTCCCGTTGAAGAACGCGTTCGGGTCGGTCATGTGGTACATCCCCAGCAGGTCGCGCTGCACCTTGAAGAGGTCCTGCGGGTAGCGCAGGTGCGGCAGCAGGCCGGCCGGGATGGCGCTCTTCGGCTCGACGGTGCCGGGGAAGGCCTTCATCCAGGTCTTCAGCACCGGGTCACTGTCGTCCCACTGGTAGAGCGTCACCTGGCCGGTGAACGCGTCCACGGTGGCCTTGACCGAGTTGCGGATGTAGTTGACCTGGTCGGCGTCGCCGCTCAGCGCGCCGCGGGCACCGCTCAGCGAGTCCTTGGTGGCGTCGCCCAACGTGGTCTTGGAGGAGAACGGGTAGCCGTCGGAGGTGGTGTACCCGTCCAGCACCCAGAGCACGTGGCCGTCCTGGACGACCGGGTAGGGGTCGCCGTCGACCGCCAGCCAGGGCGCGACCTTGGCCACCCGCTGCTGCGGCGTGCGGTCGTAGAGCACCTTGGCGCCGTCGGTGATCGCCCCCGAGTAGAGGATCTGCGGCTCGCTGAACTTCACCGCATAGGCGGCCCGGGTGATCGGGTTGTCCAGCGAGACCCCGCTGTCGCCGGTGTACTGGTAGGTCTGGGTGGCGCCGTCGGCGGTGTTGTCGATCTCGTGGTTGGAGCCGCCGACGATCGAGTACGTGGTGGTGTTCTCGCCGTAGTAGATCCGCTGCTCGTAGTCGCCCAGCGCCCCGGTGGCCGGCAGCCCCGACTCGGTGAACACCGGCTGGCCGTTGCCGTTGACCGCGTTGCCCTTGGCCGCGACGACGCCGTAGCCGTGGGTGTACTTGAAGTGGTCGTTGATCCAGTTGTGCTGCTGCACCCCGGACGGGTTGAGCTCGCGCACCCCGATCACGGTGTCCTGCACGCTGCCGTCCGCGTTCGGGTAGCGGTCCACGTCCAGCGTGCCGGGGAAGCCGTAGTAGGAGCGCTGCTGCTCCAACTGCTGGAAGGTGGGCGAGACCAGGTTGGGGTCGAGCAGCCGGATGTCCGAGATGGTGGTGCTGTCCTGCTGGAGCTTGCCGGGGTCCGCACCGGCGCTGGGCGGGTAGACCTGCGTCTGCACCCCGGCGATCCCGTAGGCCTGCCTGGTCGCGTCGATGTTCTGCTTGAGGTACGGGGTCTCCTTGGCCTGCTCGTTCGGCTTGACCTGGAACTGCTGCACGATCGCCGGGTAGAGCCCGCCGATCAGCACCGCGGAGAGCGCCAGCAGGCCGAAGCCGATCAGCGCCGGCGCCCAGGTCCGCCGGATCGGGGTCAGGAAGAAGAGCAGCGCGCAGATGATCGCCACGCAGAACAGGATGGTCTTGGCCGGCAGCACCGCGTTGGCGTCCACGTAGCGCAGCCCGGTGTAGCCCGGCACGCCCTTGTAGGCGCCGGTCTTGACCGCCAGTGCGTACCGGTCCAGCCAGTAGGCCACCGCCTTGAGCAGCACGAACAGGCCGAGCAGCACCGCGAGGTGGCCCTGCGCACCGCTGCCCACCCGCCGGCCCGGACCCTGCAGCCGCAGGCCGCCGTACAGGTAGTGCACCAGCAGCGCGGCCACCAGCGCGACCACCACCGCGCTGAACGCGAAGCCGAGCAGGAACTCGTACCAGGGCAGGTCGAAGGCGTAGAACGCGGCGTCCAGGTGGAACTGGCTGTCCTTCACGCCAAAGTCGGTGGCGTTGGTCCACAGCAGCCACAGCCGCCACTGCCCCGAGGCCGCCGCCCCGGCGACCAGGCCGACCAGCAGCGAGACGCCGATCAGCAGCCACCTGCGGAACGGCGCGATCCCCATCCGGTAGCGGTCCAGGCTCTGCTGCTCGATCGACATCGCCGACAGCGGCGGCCGCAGCCGGTGCGCCACCCAGATGTTGATGCCGGTGGTCACCGCCATCACCAGTCCGAAGACCGCGAACAGCCCGGCCTTGGTCCACAGCTCGGTCGTGAAGACCCGCGCGTAGTGGACCGATCTGAACCAGAGCCAGTCCGTCCACAGACCGGCGAAGAGCAGGAAGGCCACGAAGAGCAGGACCAGCGCACCCACCGAGAACAGCAGGACCCTGGCGCGGCGGGAGGGCGGGCCGACGCGCGGCCGGAAGCCCTGGCCTCCCCGATCGGGCATCTGGAACACCAAGGCGGCACCTCTGCGGTAGCGGGTCACGGGACTCGGACGGGCGGTGGACGGGCGGCACTGCGGGCGACGCCTGCCGGCGCCTCCCGGAGAGCAACTTAATCAGGCTCTCACCGAGTTCCCGGGCCGAGGTCGGCCGGGCCCCCGAGCCCGGTGCGCCCGGCGCCCGCACGGCACCGCCGCGGGCCGACCGGCGGGCCCGACCGACGGCCCCGACCGGCGGCCCGTGCCGCGCGGGTCCGGGACCGCCCCGGCGCCCCGACGTGTGAGGATGGGGCCATGTCCGATGCCAGCAACACCCCCACCGCCGACGGCCTGCCGCCGGCCGCCTCCCCCCTCACCCGCGCCGCCCTGGAGATCGACGAGTACGTCGCGGGGCTCGGCTGGGACAAGCCCGCCCGCCTGTTCGCCCTGGTCGACAGCGCCAAGCTGCGCCGCACCGACCCGAAGGTGGCCAAGCAGCTGGGGCTGGAGGACGACGCGGAGGGCTCGCTGACCCCGGTCGAGCAGGACGAGCTGCCCAGCGGCATGGCACTGGACGAGTTCCTCGGCACCATCGCCTGGCCGGACATGGTGGCCGGCTGCGCGCTGGTGGTGGAGCGGCTGATGCTGCCGCCGGGCGCCGAGAAGAGCCGCCCGGCCGGGGCCACCGAGGCCCAGCTGGCCGACTGGGTGGCCAACCACCCGCAGCGCCAGGAGGTGCGGATCACCGCGGCCGTGCTGCGCGACGGCAAGCGCGAGATCGCGCTGCGGCTGCGCGAGAAGGACCTGGCCCGCGAGGTGCTGACCGGCCCCGACCTGGTGCCGGGGCTGACCAAGGCGCTGCTGGCCACCTTCGCCTGAGCCACCGCGCCCCGCACGACGACGGCCCGGACCGCTGCTGCGGTCCGGGCCGTCGTGCTGTCGGGCCGTCGTGCTGTCGCGGGAGGCGAGCCGCGCTCCGGCGGCCGGGGAGGCTACTTCGAGCAGGACGCGAGCGCCGAGTCCTGCCCGGCCCGGATCTGGCCGAGCGCCTTGAGCGCGTCGTCCAGCGTGCTCACCTTGATCAGCCGCAGCCCGCTCGGGGTGTTCGCGGCGGCCTCGGTGCAGTTGTCGCTCGGGGTGAAGAAGTACCGGGCGCCGGCGTTGCGGGCCGCGATCTCCTTCATCGAGATGCCGCCGATCGGCCCGACGTTGCCCTTGTCGTCGATGGTCCCGGTGCCCGCCACGAACTTGCCGCCGGTCAGGTCGGTGGGGGTCAGCTTGTCGATCACCCCGAGCGAGAACATCAGCCCGGCGCTCGGCCCGCCGACGTCCTGCAGCCCGATGTCGATCTTGAACGGGAAGGTGTGGTCCACCTCCGGCTGGATCCCGACGAAGGCCTTGCCGCTGGCCGGCGACGTGGTGGTGGGGACGGTCACCTGGGTCTCGTCGGACGGCGCCGGGTTCATGCCGTCCTTGGCCTGCGGGACCACGGTGAAGACCACCGGGTCGCCCGGCTTGTGCTTGGTGACCAGGTCGGCCACCTGGTTCGGGTCGGTGATCGCGGTGCCGTCCACGGCGGTGATCCGGTCGCCCGCGTGCAGCTTGCCGTCGGCCGGTGCGCCCGCCACCACCGAGCCGATCACCACCTCGGTGCCGACCGGGATGCCCAGCTGGGTCAGCGCCGCCGTCTTCGCGCTGTCCTGCGAGGAGGCGAACTCCTCGGCGTTCTGCTGGTCCGCCTGCTGCTCGGTCTGGCCCTTGGGGTAGACCGAGTCGTGCGGCACCACCAGCACGTCCGACCGCAGCCAGCCGGTCACCACCGAGACCAGGCTCGGCTGGTAGTCGGCGCCGGTGACCTGGACGGTCGTCATGTTCAGGTGCCCGCTGGTCGGATAGGTCGGGTGCCCGGAGATGCTGATCACGGGGGTACCGGCCTTGTCCTGCGCGCCGAGCGTGTTGTAGGTCGGCCCGGGGCTCAGCTCCGTGTACGGCACGTTCATGAACACGGAGGCGCACAGCAGCGCTATGAGCATCAGGGTGGCGGCGAGCATCGTCGCAGAGCGGCGTGGCATGCCATGACAGTACGGGACCGACGCTGGGTGGCGCCCGTCGGGCTAGGAAGAAGCTGGGCCGTCCGAACCGCCGCCGGCCGACCGGCCGACGGTGCTGCGCTCCATGGCGGCCAGGAAGCGCTGGTGTTCGGCGAGCGAGGCGCCGTCCCCGGTGGCCTTCGGCGGGCGGGCGGCCCAGGCCGCCCAGAGTGCGGCGAGCACGCCCGCAACGACGGGGATGCCCAACCAGGCGAGTGCCCCCATGTCCGGTCCTCCGTTTCGGTCCGCCGTGGCCCTGCACGTCAGCAGGCGTCGTGCCTATCAGCACATTAACCGCCTGGCCGGAGAACGGCCGGGACGCCGGTCGGGTCACGCCCGGGTGTCCGGCACCACTCCACGGAGCGAACCGCGCGTCGCCGGTGGGCACGCGACTGCGCCCGAACGGGTTCCGCGCCCGCTGCCGGGTGGCGGACCGACGGGTGGCGGACCGACGGGCGGCGTGGCGGGCCCGACGGGTGGCGGGCCGCGATGCGGGCCGGCGGGCCCGCGGGGGCGGCCTCAGCAGGAGCCGGCGCCGACCCATTCCTCCCGGCCGTCGGTGAAAACCTGGTGCTTCCAGATCGGCACCTCGTGCTTGAGGTCGTCGATCAGCTTGCGGGCCGCGGCGAACGCCTCCCCGCGGTGCGGGCAGGAGACCGCGACGATCACGGCGGCGTCGGTGATCGCCAGCTTGCCGATCCGGTGCACGGCGGCCAGCGCCCGCACCGGGTGGTCGGCCACCACCTTCTCCGCGATCCGGCGCATCTCCTGCTCTGCGCTCGGGTGGCAGCTGTACTCCAGGGCGGCCACCGACTGGCCGCCGTCGTGGTCGCGGACCGTCCCGACGAAGATCGCGGTACCGCCGGCCGCGTCGTCGCCGACCGCCGCGTACACCTCGTCGAGGGAGAGCGGCGTCTCGCGGATCGCGAGCAGACGGATGGGATCGAGGTTCTCGGACATGCTCCCATGATCCGTCATGCCTGGTCGGCGAGGGCAATTGTGGGGTCGTCCAAGGCACCGCCGGGCCGCGGCGGGCACCGGACGACGCCGGGCCGCGGACACCGGAGGGTGCCCGCGGCCCGGCGCCCGGGCTCAGTACCGGCGCCGCTTGCGGGCCCGCCGGACCAGCGCCGCCGTGCCCACCAGGGCCACCGTGGCGCCCGCCGCCCCCAGGCTGGTGGCGGCCTCCTTGCCGCCCAGCCGGCGCCCGGCCACCGCGTGCTTGCCCGCCACCTGCGCCAGCAGCTCGGCCAGCACCTCCTCGTTGCTGTACCGCGGCCGCCAGCCCGCCTCGTGCAGCCGGCTGCCGGAGACCACCCACGGGTACATCGTGTAGGCCAGGTCCCCGGCCGGCGCCGGGGTCAGGCCGAGCCGGTGCAGCCGGGCCGCGGTGCCCAGGGCCAGCGAGGCCGGCAGCTCCATCCGGCGGATCCCGGAGAGCTCCTCGACCTGCTCCTGCTCCAGCCAGCCGTCGCAGCCGACCGTCACCTCGCCCTCGACCAGGCCGAGCGCGGCGTACTCCAGCGCCCGGGCCAGGTCGTCCAGGTGGCAGAACTGCCAGCACGGCCGCGAACCGGCCACCACCAGCAGCCGGGGCGCCTCGAAGTGCCGGGTCAGCACGGTGTCCACGCCCGGCCCGACCACCACGGCCGGCCGCAGCACGGTGACCTGCAGCCCCGGGTGGGCCCGCGGCGCCCGGTGCGCCAGCCGCTCGATCTCCAGCAGGTCGCCGACCAGGCTGGCCTCCTCGGTGGCCCGCAGCTCGGACTCCTCGGCCAGCGGCACCTCGTTGTCCGGCAGCGCGCCGTAGACCATCGCGGAGGTGCAGAGCACCACCCGGTGCACGCCGGCGGCGGCCGCCGCCGTGAGCACCGTCTGCGCGCCCCTCACGTTGTAGGCGCTGCGGGCCCTGGGGTCGGACTCCATGTTCAGGTCCATCGCCAGGTGCACCACCACGTCCACCCCGCGCAGCCGCTCGGCCACCGCCGGGTCGCGCACGTCCAGGACCCGCCACTGCACCCCGGTCGCCTCGCCGCGCCGGTCGTCGATGGCCAGCACCTTGCGCACCGCCGGGGAGGCGGTCAACCGGGCGGTGACCCGCTCGCCCAGCACCCCGGCCGCGCCGGTGACGGCCACGGTGAGCGGTCGCCCGCCGTAGGCTGGGGGCGCGGGCTCCGGGACCGGCTGGTCCGGTCCGCCTCCGGTCAGCCCAGAGCGAACGTCCGAAGGCGGGGAACTCACCGGCCATCCTCCACGGTTAGCTTATGTGCGTACGTACGAGTGTCACGTACGGTCCATCCTGCCCGAGGAGCGGGCGTGGCGGTGCACCCGGCACGGGCGCGCCCCGCCGACCGCACCCAGCTTTGCCCGACCAGTGACCCCCCACCTGCTTTCCCGCCACACCACCCAGCGCGTGACGGCCGACCAGATCGAGGACCCAGTGAGCGACCTCCCCTTCGGATTCGGTGTCCCGCCCGAGGAGCCCGAGGAGGGCAAGGACCAGGGCGGCAAGAAGGACGACCAGGGGCAGTCCGGCGAGCAGCCCGGGCAGCCGGCCTTCGGCTTCGGTGCGGCCAACCCCTTCGGCGCGTTGTTCGGCATGGGCGGCGCGCCCGGCGCCGGTGACAACCCGTTCGCCGCGATGATGGGCGGGCTCAACCCCAACGACCTCGGTGCCGCCTTCCAGCAGCTCGGTCAGATGCTCTCGTTCGACGGCGGGCCGGTCAACTGGCAGCTGGCCAAGGACATCGCGCGGCAGAGCGTGGTGGCCGAGCCGGCCGAGGGCAGGAGCAAGGACCGCTCGGTGAGCACCGCCGAGCACTCGGCGGTCGCCGAGGCGGTCCGGCTCGCCGAGCTCTGGCTGGACACGGTCACCGAGTTCCCCTCCTCCTCGGCCACCGCGGCCGCCTGGAGCCGGGCCGAGTGGATCGAGGCGACCCTGCCGATCTGGCAGGAGCTGGTCGACCCGGTCGCCGAGCGCGTCGCCGGTGCCATGGGCGGCGTGCTGCCCGAGGAGATGCAGGCGATGGCCGGGCCGCTGATGGGCGTGATGCGCTCGATGGGCGGCGCGATGTTCGGCACCCAGAT
Organism: Kitasatospora sp. LaBMicrA B282; assembly: GCF_050325825.1. Classification (NCBI taxonomy): domain Bacteria; kingdom Bacillati; phylum Actinomycetota; class Actinomycetes; order Kitasatosporales; family Streptomycetaceae; genus Kitasatospora; species Kitasatospora sp. LaBMicrA B282. The sequence goes on along the minus strand of NZ_JBNQTI010000214.1, from coordinate 3,214 downwards.
CGGCCAGGCGCTCGGTGCGCTGGCCGCCGAGGTGCTCGGCTCCACCGACGTCGGCCTGCCGCTGGCGCCGGCCGGCAAGGCCGCGCTGCTGCCGCAGAACATCGCCGAGTTCGGCGAGGGCCTGAGCGTGCCGGCCGAGGAGGTGCGGCTCTACCTGGCCCTGCGCGAGGCCGCCCACCAGCGGCTCTTCGCCCACGTGCCGTGGCTGCGGGCGCACCTGTTCGGCGCCGTCGAGGCCTACGCCCGCGGGATCAAGGTCGACACCTCGCGGATGGAAGAGCTGATGGGCCGGCTCGACCTGGAGAACCCGGAGGCCATGCAGGAGGCGCTGGCCGGCGGGCTGCTGCAGCCCGAGGACACCCCCGAGCAGAAGGCCGCGCTGGCCCGCCTGGAGACGGCGCTGGCCCTGGTCGAGGGCTGGGTCGACGCGGTGGTGCACGCCGCCGCCGAGCCGCACCTGCCGCAGGCCTCCGCGCTGCGCGAGACGCTGCGCCGGCGCCGGGCCACCGGCGGCCCCGCCGAGCAGACCTTCGCCACCCTGGTCGGCCTGGAGCTGCGCCCGCGCCGGCTGCGCGACGCCTCCCGGCTCTGGGCCTCGCTGGCCGACGCCCGCGGCATCGAGGGCCGCGACGACCTCTGGCAGCACCCCGACATGCTGCCCACCGCAGCCGACCTGGACGACCCGGACGGCTTCGTGCACCGGGGCGGCGCCGAGCCCGTCGAGGGCGGTCTGGACTTCGACGCGATCGACAAGCTGCTCGGCGAGGCCGCGGCGGGCACCATCCAGGACCGGAAGCCGGACGCGCCTGAGCAGGACGCCCCCGAGAAGCGCGACCCCGAGAAGGACGACCCGAACGCATGATGCACGCCGATGCCGTCCGCGCCCTGACCGCCTGGACGGCCGACGGGGCCGAGCAGGAGCAGCTGCGCCGCGACTACCTGGACCACCTGGCGGCGCACCAGGACGGCCTGTGGCGCTCCTGCCTGCCCGCGCACATCACCGCCAGCGCCCTGGTGGTCGACCGGGTGGCCGGGCGGGTGCTGCTCACCCTGCACCCCAAGGTCGGGCGCTGGCTGCAGATGGGCGGCCACTGCGAGCCGGGCGACGACACGCTCGCCGCGGCCGCGCTGCGCGAGGCGGTCGAGGAGTCCGGGATCGCCGAGCTGCGGCTGGCGGCCGGCGAGGGCGAGGGCGGGCCGCTGCCGGTCAAGCTGGACCGCCACCAGGTCCGCTGCGCCGGCAAGGACCGGCCGGAGAACACCCACCTCGACGTCCAGTACCTGGCCCTGGCCCCGGCCGGCGCCCGCGAGCTGATCAGCGAGGAGTCGCTGGACCTGCGCTGGTTCGGCTACGACGAGCTGCCGGCGGACACCGACCGCTCGGTGCGGGAGCTGGTCGCGCTGGCCCGCAAGCTGGTGGGCTGAGGCTCCGGCTCCTGGTGGGCCCGGCTCGCCCGGGCCCGGCCGGCTTGCCTTCCGGGGCCCTGCCGGTCGCCCTGGGTCAGCCGCAGACCTCGCCCGGCTGGGGCGGGTCGGGCGGCACCGGCGCACCGCCGCCGCGGGCACCGGGGATGTGCGGCAGCCGGGGGGCGGAGGCCACGCCCTCCAGGTAGCCGCGGGCCCGCTCGGTGCGCGGGTAGGCCTCCAGCAGCGCCCAGAAGTGCGCGCCGTGGTCCGGCACCAGCAGGTGCGCCAGCTCGTGCAGCAGCACGTAGTCCAGCACGTACTCGGGCATGCCCTGCAGCCGGTGGGAGAGCCGGATCGAGCGCTCGCTGGGGGTGCAGGAGCCCCAGCGGGAGTTCTGGTTGGTGACCCAGCGGACCTGGTCGGGGCGGGCCCGGCCGCCCAGGTAGGCGGCGGAGAGCTGGTCGGCGCGGGCGGCGAGCGCGTCGTCCCCGAGCGTGCGGCGGCTCTCCTGCGCGGCCAGCCGGTCCAGCATCCGGGCCACCCAGCGCTGCTCCTCGGCGAGCGACATCCGGGCCGGGATCAGCACGATGGTGCGGTCCCCCTCGCGGTAGGCGGAGACCGTGCGGCTGCGCCGGGCGCTGCGGCGGACCTCCACCGGGCCGGGCGCACCCGGGTGCTGGCCGGCGGGGTGCTGACCTCCGGGGTGGGCCGGTGAGGGGTGCGCTGGCGAAGGGTGGGCCGGTGAGGGGTGCGCTGGCGAAGGGTGGGCCGGTGAGGGGTGCGCGGGGGTGGGGTGCGCCGCCGCGCCTGGCCGCCCGCGTGTACCGGGCGTCGCGACCCCCGGCGCGGCCGCGGCACGGGCACGCCGGGACGACGCCGAGGGCTTGGAATCCCGTTCGGCTGCCATGGCACACGACGTTACCCGCTGGCACCGACAGAAGTCCGCTGCCCCGGCCGAATTGTTCCCGACATTGATCGGGGTCGGTCCCGCCCCGGCTTTGACCGGCTGAGACCAGCGGAGACCGGTCGCGGCCTGCCCCGATCGCCCGCCGAAGCCGACCCGATGACCAGCTGATCAGACCTTCTCCACCGCCTGTGGATAACCGGCTTGGCGAATTCTCCCAGGTCGGGCACGCTTCTCTCACCCAAGGCAATCGACTGGCTACCCAAAGCCACGGAGAGGGGAGGCGGCCATGCGCCCGATGCTCAAGTCGGCACTCTCGCGGGCCTGGCGCGACCAGGAGACGCTGCAGCTGGGCACCGCGCCGGAGCGGGCCCACGTGGTGGACCGCGCCGACGACCGCTACTGCGCCTTCCTCGGCCTGCTCGACGGCGAGCGGGACGGCCCGGCGCTGGAGGCCGCCGCCGAGGGCCTCGGGCTGGCCCCGGCCTACGTCGCCCAGGCGCTGCACTCGCTCACCGAGACCGGCCTGCTGGACGACGCGGTCGCCGTCGAGCAGGCGCTGGCCGAGCTGCCGCCCACCCGGCGGGAGCTGCTCGCCCCCGACCTCGCCTCGCTCTCGCTGCTCCATCCCCGGCCCGGCGGCGGCGCCGAGGCGCTGGCCCGGCGGACGGCGCTGCGGGTGGAGGTGCGCGGTGCCGGGCGGGTCGGCGCGGCGGTGGCGGCCGTGCTGGCGGCGGCCGGGGTCGGCGAGGTGCGGGTGGTGGACCAGGGGCGGGTGGCGCCGGAGGACTGTGCGCCCGGCGGTATCCCGGCCCAGGAGATCGGGCGGACCAGGGTCGCCGCGGCCCGCGAGGTGGTGCGGCGGGCCGCCGGGCTGCCGGGGGCCGCGCCGCCCCGGGCCTC
>NZ_JBNQTI010000213.1:0-12183 GCF_050325825.1 Kitasatospora sp. LaBMicrA B282 | reverse complement strand
CCGGGGCTCGCGGCGGCCGTGGCCGGGCGGGTGGGGCTGCCGCCGCCGTGCACGGTGTGCACCACGATCCCGAACGCCAGCACCGCCAGCACCCCGCCCACCGCTCGCCCGTACCTGCGCACCGTCGGCCCACCCTTCTCCGCTGCCCCGCTCGGTGCACACCCCGAGCCGCCCTGCCCGCCATCCTGCCCGATCCACTCACCCCGGGCCCCGGCCACCCCGCCCCGGGTTCAGTGCGGGGCGACGGTCGGCGGCCGGCGCAGCCGCAGGTTGGGCAGCCGCTCGCGCCACAACTCCCGTTCACCGGTGGGTCGGAAGCCGTGCCGGAGGTAGAAGCGGACGGCCGGCTCGTTGTACTCGGTGACCCACAGCGCGATCGGGTCCGGCTCGGCCCAGGCCAGGAACTCGGCCATCAGCCGCCCGCCCAGCCCGCGCCCCTGCACCGACGCGCGCAGGTACATCGGGCCGAGCGAGACCTCGGTGCCGCCGCCCTCCACCGGCGCGCGCAGCCCGCAGAGCACGCCGACCGCGGCGCCCCGACCGCCGGCCGCACCGCGCTGCCGCACCACCCGGCAGAAGCACCGCTGCGGCTCGGCGGCCGCCCGGGCGGTGAACTCGCGCCAGCGGGCGGCGCCCGCGGCGCCGCTCTGGTCGGCGCGCTGGGTGCGGATCCACGGCTCGTCGATGCCGGCGCCCTGGTGGGGATAGGTCTCCAGCCAGCCGGCCAGCAGCAGTTCGGCGAGTTCGGCCGCGTCGGCCGGCTCCGGGGTCTCGATCAGGTGTGCCATGCGGGAATCCTGCCGCCGGCACTCCCGGGGGTGCGAGCGGTTTTCCTGCTCAGTGCCCTGACGGGTGATCATCTCCGGCCGCGGCGGGGGATTTTACCGAACCTTTGGCGAACGACCCGGAGCAGGAGTCGTGTGACATGTGCAATGTTACAGCGTCCGCCGACCGGACCGATGGAGGCCGCCGCCTCCACCGCACACCGAGAAGGGAACCCTTGTGACCGCACTACCCACGGGCGCGCCACGCGGGCGGAGGCTCTTCGGCTCCGCACTGCTCGCCCTCGGGCTGGCTCTCACCGGAGCGCTGGGCGGTGCCGGAACGGCCTCGGCCGCCGCCGGCACGCCCGCCGCCGACCCCCACCCGGCCTCGGCCGGCTGGGTGCAGACCCACGGCAGCTGGGTGCAGATCCAGCCCGGCCACCCGCACGCCGCCGCCAGCGCCCCCGGCGCCCCCGCCGCGGGCGGCACCGGCACCGCCGGGGTGCACCCGAACGCCGACCCGGCCCCCGGGAACACCATCGTCCCGGTCAACAACGGCCAGCCGAACCTCCAGTACTCCGGCGGCCAGGACTCGGTGGGCGTCACCTCCGGGCCGCCCAAGGTCTACGTGATCTACTGGGGATCCCAGTGGGGCACCGCCGGCACCGCCGCCAACGGCGACACCACGCTCTCCAACGACCCGGACCAGGCCGCGCCCTACCAGCAGGACTTCTTCAAGGGCCTGGGCAGCAACGGCGACGCCTGGAGCGGCGTGCTCACCCAGTACTGCGAGAGCGTGACCACCGGCAGCCAGAACTGCCCGGCGAACGCCCCGCACGTCGGCTACCCGCAGGCCGGCGGCACGCTGGCCGGGGTCTGGGTGGACAACAGCGCCCCTGCCCCGCAGCGCGCCACCGAGCCGCAGATCGCCGCCGAGGCCGCGGCCGCGGCCAAGCACTTCGGCAACACCACCCAGGGCCAGAACCGCAACGTCCAGTACGTGGTGACCACCGCCCAGGGCTCCGACCCGGACAGCTGGCACGAGCTGAACAGCTGGTGCGCCTGGCACACCTTCGAGCGCTCCTCCTACGGCACCCTGGCCTACACGCTGATGCCGTACCTGACCGACTACAAGTACTGCGGCACCAACTGGATCAACCCCGGCCCGCGCGGCCGGCTCGACGGCTGGTCGATCCTGGGCGGCCACGAGTACGCGGAGACGGTCACCGACCAGAACGCGATGGGCGGGTGGATCGACCCGGCGGGCCAGGAGGACGGCGACAAGTGCGCCTGGATCACCGAGGGCACCCCGGGCGGCCTGTTCAACCTGCAACTGGCCACCGGCTCCTTCGCGGTGCAGACCACCTGGTCCAACGACCAGCACACCTGCTCCGGCTCGCACCCGGTGGTGGCCAACCAGCCGCTGGTGGTGAGCACCATGTGCGACCGCACCGCGCCCCCGGGGCAACGGGTCGACGTCCCGGTGATCGCCTCCGACACCGCCTCGACCAAGCTGCACTACCGGGCCGACGGTCTGCCGCACGGCCTGAGCATCGACCCGCACACCGGCGTGATCCGCGGCCACACCAAGGACCTCGGGTACCACGACGTCACCGTCACGGTCCGGGACGACCAGGGGAACCAGGCGAGCACCCACTTCTGGTACGGCTTCTTCACCACCGGTGAGTACGGCTGCCTGGGCATCGAGCAGATCGTCGACCCCGGCTTCGAGGTGCCCGCCGACGCCAAGGGCAACTACCCCGGCTGGTGGACCCAGTCCTCGCCCGGCATCATCACCCAGTCCACCGCGCACCAGCCGCACTCCGGCCAGGGGTACGCCTGGCTCGGGCACAGCGCCGCCACCGACGACTCGCTGTCCCAGGGCGTGGAGACCACCCCGGGCTACACCCGGGCGAACCTCTCCTTCTGGCTGCACGTGGACTCCACCAACACCGCCGCGCAGGCGCAGGACACGCTGAGCCTGGAGCTGGACGACCAGTACTCGGGCAAGCAGATCGCCGTCCTGAAGACCTGGTCCAACCTGGACGCGACCAGCGGCTACGTGCCGGTCTCGATCGACCTGACGCCGTACGTGGCGGCCGAGTTCGGTTCCACGGTGATCGTGAAGTTCACCTCGCACGAGACCGGGAGCGCGCAGACCGCGTTCCTGATCGACGACTCCTCGTTCCGGCTGAGCTGAGCCGGACCCGGTGGTCCCCCGGGGGGGGCGGTTGGCCCCGCGCCCGCCGGGAAGGGGAAGGGTGGAGGTGAGGATCATGAGCATCCCCTTCCCGGCCGACCCCGACGCCGCTCCCCCGCACACCCCCGTGCCGCCGGAGCCGCTGCCGCCGATCCCCGGCCCGCCCGACCCGCGGCCACCGATCCCGGCCCCGGACCCGCTCGACCCGCACCCGGGCGAGCCGGAGCCCGCCGAGCCGCCGGACGCCGCCTGATACGTCCGTGCGATGCGCGGCCCCGATCCGCGCGCGGCTCCTCCTCCGCGGCCCGCTCCCCGCCTACCGTGAGCAGCGCGTGCGGCGCGCACCCCGCCCCGGCGGCCCGACGGACCTGGAGGACGCATGAGCAACACCCCGCTCACCGAGCTGACCGGCGACTACGTCTTCGACCCGGCGCACACCAGAATCGGCTTCGTGGCCCGACACGCCATGGTCACCAAGGTCCGCGGGCACTTCGCCGAGTGGGAGGGCCGCGCCCACCTGGACGGCGGCGACCCGGCCAACTCCACCGCGACCGTCACCATCAAGGCCGCGAGCATCACCACCGGCAACGAGCAGCGCGACGGGCACCTGCGCACCAACGACTTCCTGGACGCGCCCAACTTCCCCGACATCGTCTTCACCTCCACCGGCAGCACCGCGCTCGGCGACGACGACTACCGGGTGGACGGCACCCTCACCATCAAGGACGTGACCCGCCCGATCAGCCTGGAGCTGGCGTACCAGGGCAGCGCCACCGACCCGGGCGGCAACCTGCGGGTGGGCTTCGAGGGCCGCACCACGATCAACCGCAAGGACTTCGGGATCACCTGGAACGCCGCGCTGGAGGGCGGCGGCGTGCTGGTCGGCGACAAGGTGGTGCTGGAGTTCGACGTCTCGGCGATCCGCCAGGGGTGAGCGGCCTCCGCCACGGCTGAGCGGCCTCCGGCAGGGGTGAGCGGCCGGGGCGGGCGGGCGGTCGTCCGTAAGCGCCGGTTACCATCCCCGGGTGTCCCGATTCCAGCGCCCGATGCGCGCCCTGCAGGCCCTGCCCGCGCCGGTCCGCTGGCTGGCGGCGCCCGTGGCGCTGCTCGCCTGCACCGGCGCGGTGCTGCTGACCGCGGGCCCCTACCAGCCGCCGACCACCGCCCCGCACCCCGACGCGACGGCCGCGGCCTCCTGCGCCGCGCTGATGAAGGCGCTGCCCACCGACCTGCTCGGGCACCCGCGCACCGACCCCTCCCCGGACGTGGCGGTCTACCGGACCTCCCCGCGCACCGTGCTGCGCTGCGGGGTGCCGCGGCCGAAGTCGCTGAACAAGCTCGCCAACAAGGAGTCCACCGGGCCGAACGTCGACGGCGTCCAGTGGTACCTGGAGTCGGACGGCCACGGCGGCAGCAAGTTCACCCTCACCCTGCACGCCCTGTACGTCGAGGTGGCCGCGCCGTCCGGTGCCACGGTCAACCCGACCGACGCGCTGGGCGTGGTCTCCCCCGCCGTCCGGGCCACCATCCCGGACCTGAACGGCCAGCTGGACACCGGCGACGACGACAGCGTGGACCAGTAGGCGGCCGCAGCACGACCACCGCGCCTCAGGCCGAGCCGCGCACCACCAGTTCGGTGTCCAGCACCAGCTGGCGCCGGCCGCGGCCCGGGTCGGCGATCTCCTCCAGCAGCAGTCGGACCATCCGGCGGCCCAGCTCGGCGATCGGCTGGCGGACGCTGGTCAGCGGCGGCTCGGTGTGGCGGGCCACGATCGAGTCGTCGAAGCCGACCAGGGCGACGTCCTCGGGGACCCGGCGGCCGGCCGCGCGCAGCACCTGGAGGGCGCCGGCCGCCAGCACGTCGGAGGCGCAGAAGACGGCGTCCAGGTCCGGCACCCGGTCCAGCAGCTCGCGCATCGCCGCCCGGCCGCCCGCCTCGGTGAAGTCGGCGGGGCCGACCAGCTCCGGGCGGAACGGGTGGCCCGCCTCGGCCAGCGCCGCGCGGTAGCCGGCCAGCCGCGCTTCGGCGACCTCCATGGTGCAGGCCCCGGTGATGGTGGCGATCCGCTGCCGGCCGAGCGCCAGCAGGTGCTGCACCGCGGACCGGGCGCCGCCCTCGTTGTCGGCGGCGACGTAGCTGAGCGTCTCCTGCTCGCCGCGGCGGCCGGCCAGCACGGCGGGGATCCGCAACTCCTCCAGCGCGCCGGGCAGCGGGTCGTCGCGGTGCACGGCGACCAGCAGCACCCCGTCCACCCGCTGGGCCCGCAGGTAGCTCGACAGCCGGTCCCGCTCGCGCTGGTCGCGGACCAGGACGAGCAGCAACTGCATCTCGGTGCCGGCCAGTTCGGCGCAGACCCCGCTGATGATGTCGGCGAAGTAGGGCTCCGAGAAGAGCCTGGTCTCGGCCTCCGGCACCACCAGGGCTATCGCGTCGGTGCGCGAGGTGACCAGGGTGCGGGCCGCCCGGTTGGGGACGTAGCCGAGTTCGGCCACCGCCTGCTCGACCGCGGCCCGGGTGCGCTCGCTGACCCGGGGCGAGCCGTTGATCACCCGGGAGACGGTGCCCCGGCCGACGCCGGCCAGCGCGGCCACCTCCTCCAGGGTCGGCCGACGGGCGGCCGTCCTGCTGGACCCGGCGGTGCGCGGTGCGGTGGGGCTCATCAATCACCTCGTGCGATGGTCGCGGCCTGGCTGCGCCATTGTGGCAGGCCAACCTGACAACCACCCGGGTGTCGGGGGTTGCCGGGTCGGCCCGCCGGAGGTCAGGACCGGGCGGGGTCCGGCAGCCCGGTCAACGCCTCGGTGAGCCACTGGATCCAGAAGGTCTCCAGGCCGATGCCGGCCCGCAGCACCAGGTGCTGCAGCCGGTTCTCCTCGGCGGCCCGCTCGGCCGGGAAGTCCTTCTGCTCGATCTCCAGGTACTCCGTCAACTGCTGCTCGTGCAGCGCCAGATGGCGCTGCAGCTCGCCCTGCAGCCCGGGCGCGCCGACCACCGCGGCGGCCCGCAGCCGCAGCAACAGCGGCTCCCGCACGCCCTTGGGGTCCTGCTCCTGGCCCACCCAGTCGAGCAGCGCCGTCCGGCCGGCCGGCAGCACCTTGTACTCCTTGCGCTGGCCCCGGCTGGGCGGCTGCGGGATCGCCTCGATCAGCCCGGACTGCTCCAGCTTGCCCAGCTCGCGGTAGATCTGCTGATGGGTGGCGGACCAGAAGAAGCCGATCGACTTGTCGAACCGCCGCGTCAACTCCAGCCCGGAGGAGGGCTTCTCCAGCAGGGCGGTGAGGATGGCGTGCGGCAGCGACATGGCGGGAACCGGTCTCCTGGGCGGCGGACGGTGCTGCGCAGCATCCTAGGGTCTCGGGTGCGACCGGCCGGGGCAATTCCCGGCCGGCCGCACCGGCTGCGCAGCGCTGGGTGGGGCGGTGGGCCCCGCGGGGCGTCAGAGCGCGGCGGCCAGGCGGGTGCCCTGGTCGATGGCGCGCTTGGCGTCCAACTCGGCGGCCACGTCGGCACCGCCGATCAGGTGCGGCTCGATGCCGCGCTCGCGCAGCGCCTCGACCAGCTCGCGGCGCGGGTCCTGGCCGGCGCAGAGCACCACGGTGTCGACCGGGAGCAGCTGCTCCTCGCCGCCGACCGTGACGTGCAGGCCGGCGTCGTCGATCCGCCGGTACTCGACGCCGGGCACCATGGTGACGCCGCGGTGCTTGAGCTCGGTGCGGTGGATCCACCCGGTGGTCTTGCCGAGGCCGCCGCCCACCTTGCTGGCCTTGCGCTGCAGCAGGTGCACCGAGCGCTTGACCTCCGGGCGCACCGCCGGGCGCAGGCCGCCCGGCGTGGTGTGCTCGGTGTCCACGCCCCACTGGGCGAAGAAGGCGGCCGGGTCCTGGCTGGCGGCGGTGCCCGGGTCGGTGAGGTACTCGGCGACGTCGAAGCCGATCCCGCCGGCGCCGATGATCGCCACCCGGTCGCCGACCGGGGCCTGGTCGCGCAGCACGTCCAGGTAGCTGAGCACGCTCGGGTGGTCCACGCCGTCCAGCTCCGGGGTGCGCGGGGTGACGCCGGTGGCCAGCACCACCTCGTCGAAGCCCTCCGCCGCGAGGCCCTCGGCGCTCGCCAGGGTGCCCAGGCGCAGCTCGACCTGGTGCTCGGTCAGCTGGTGGCGGAAGTAGCGCAGCGTCTCGTTGAACTCCTCCTTGCCGGGGATCCTGCGGGCGATGTTGAGCTGCCCGCCGATCTCCTCGGCGGAGTCGAACAGCGTGACGGCGTGGCCGCGTTCGGCCGCCGAGACGGCGAAGGCGAGGCCGGCCGGGCCGGCGCCGACCACGCCGATCCGCTTGCGCAGCCGGGTCGGCGAGAGCACCAGCTCGGTCTCGTGGCAGGCCCGCGGGTTGACCAGGCAGGAGGTGAGCTTCATCTGGAAGGTGTGGTCCAGGCAGGCCTGGTTGCAGCCGATGCAGGTGTTGACGGCCTCCGGGGTGCCGGCCGCGGCCTTGTTGACGAACTCCGGGTCGGCCAGCAGCGGTCGGGCCATCGAGACCAGGTCGGCGCAGCCGTCGGCGAGCAACTGCTCGGCCAGCTCGGGGGTGTTGATCCGGTTGGTGGTGACCAGCGGGATCCCGACCGAGCCCATCACCTTCTTGGTGACCCAGGCGAAGGCGCCGCGCGGCACCGAGGTGGCGATGGTGGGGATCCGGGCCTCGTGCCAGCCGATGCCGGTGTTGATGATGGTGGCGCCGGCCGCCTCGACGGCCTGGGCCAGCTCGATCACCTCGGCCAGGGTGGAGCCGCCGGGGACCAGGTCCAGCATGGAGAGCCGGTAGATCAGGATGAAGTCGCTGCCGACCCGCTCGCGCACCCGGCGGACGATCTCCACCGGGAAGCGCATCCGGTTGGCGTAGCTGCCGCCCCACTCGTCGGTGCGCTGGTTGGTCGGCGCGGCGATGAACTCGTTGATCAGGTAGCCCTCGGAGCCCATGATCTCGACGCCGTCGTAGCCGGCCTGCTTGGCCAGCTCGGCGGCCGCGGCGAAGTCCTCGATGGTCTGCTCGATCTGCTCCGCGGTGAGCTCGTGCGGCACGAACGGGCTGATCGGCGCCTGGATGGCGCTCGGCGCGACCAGGTCCTCGTGGTAGGCGTAGCGGCCGAAGTGCAGCAGCTGCAGGGCGATCTTCCCGCCGGCGGTGTGCACCGCCTCGGTGACCACCCGGTGCTCGGCCGCCTCCTCGGCGGTGGTGAGCTTGGCGCCGCCGCCCCAGGGCCGGCCGGCCTCGTTGGGCGCGATGCCGCCGGTGACGATCAGGCCGACCCCGCCGCGGGCCCGGGTGGCGTAGAACTCGGCCATCCGCTCGATGCCACCGGGCATCTCCTCCAGCCCCACGTGCATCGAGCCCATCAGCACCCGGTTGGGCAGGGTGGTGAAGCCCAGGTCGAGCGGGCTCAGCAGGTGGGGGTAGGCGGTCATCCGGACTCTCCTCGCACGGGGGTTGTTACCCAACGGTAGGGGTGAGTCGGGGTGCTGTGCAACTAGTTTCAAAACGGGAAGGCGGAGGAGCCTCCGGGGACGTGCCACTCCTGACTGGCGTTGCCGGGCGTGCAGGACTCGACGGTGACCGGGTTGCCGGTGCCGTGGTCGGTGAGGCAGCCCTGACCGTTGGGGTTCTGGACCTGGATGTAGGACGCGCCGCCGTCCGCCGGGGCCACGTGCCAGTTCACCGAGTCCGGGAACATCTGGCCCAGCTCCGTGGCGTAGCTGCCGCCGAGCGAGAAGCTGAAGACCTCCGCGAGGGCGGGAGAGGCCAGGTTGCAGGCGTGGAACTGGTCGAAGGGTCCGGCCACCCGCACCCACCCGTCGGCCGTGGCGCCGCCCGTGACCACCTTGGTGCCGCTGGTCAGGCTGTCCGACGCCAGGCCGAGCCGCTGCCCGTCGCCCACGTTCACGATGTAGCCCCAGTCGGTGCCACCACAACCCTGCGGCGGGCCCGGCGGGGGCGCCGGGGTCGGGGGTGCGGGGGTGGGTGCCGGGGTCGGCCGCGGCGGCGGTGGGGGCGGGGGTGTGGTGGGGCCGGGGCCGGGGCCGGGGTTGGTGCCGCCGGTGCCGCCGGTGCTGCCGCCGGAGGTGCCGCCGCCCGAGGAGCCGTTGTGGCTGCCGGCGCCTCCGGTGCCACCGCCGGTGGAGCCGCCCGAGGTGCCACCGGCCGTGCCGCCACCGGTGGAACCGCCGCCCGACCCGTTGCCGCGCCCACCGGTGCCACCGGCGCTCCCACCGCCCGGCACCACCGCCGGGTCGGCCTGCTGGCCCTGCGGCGTGCCGCCACCGCCCTGCACGGCCGGCGCGCCGGGCGTCGGGGCCGCGGGCGAGGGGCTGCCGGTGGGCGACGGTGCACCCGAGGGCGAGGTCGAGGGCACGGCGGTCGGCGACGCACCGGGTGGTGCGGCGGTCGGCGAGCCGGCCCCGCCCGGCGCGCCGGCGGTGGTCGACACCACCGCCCGCGGCGCGGTCGGGCCGGCGTCGGAGCGGTAGGGCGCCGGGTCGACCAGCAGCACCGTCCCGACCCCGATCGTCACGCAGCACGGGACCAGCACCGGGACCAGCAGCCGCCGCCACCCCTGCGGCCGGCGCTGCTGCCGAACGGTGGCCACCGCCTCGGGCAGCTCGGCCGCCGCCATGCCTGCGGGGGACGGGGCGCGGCCGGTGTCGCCGATGCTGCCGGCCGACGGGTGCAGGTCGGCGGTGGCGGCGCGGGCGGGCGGAGTGGTCGGTCCTGCCGCCTCGGCTGCCATGATCGCCTCGGCCCGGACCGCCTCCGCCTTGAACGCCGCGGACTGCCCGAGTCTCCCGAACCGCTCGGCCAGCGGCAGCGTCGGCTCGGTGCCGGCCAGCGCGGCCGGCGCGGCCGGCAGGTCCGCCGCCGCACGGCGCACCGCGGCCGCCATCTCGCCCGCATCCGCGAACCGCTCCGCGGGCTGCTTCGCCAGCGCCCGCGCGACCAGTTGCCGCACCGGCTCGGCGAACCGCTCGCCGGGCAGCTCGGGAACCGCCGCCCGGACGTGCTTCAGCACGATCTCCAGCGCGGTCTCGCCCGTGAACGGCGGTTCGCCGGTCAGCATCTCGTAGCAGACGACCCCCATCGAGTAGAGGTCGGCGCGGGGCCCGGCCGCACTGCCCTCGGCCCGCTCGGGCGCCACGTAGAGGGCCGTGCCCAGCACCACGTGCGAGGAGGTGACCTTCTTGCCCGCCATCGCCCGGGCGATCCCGAAGTCGGTGACCACCACCCGGCCGTCGTCGCCCACCATCAGGTTGGCCGGTTTGACGTCCCGGTGCACCACGCCCCGCTGGTGCGCGGCGTGCAGCGCGTCCAGCGCCTGGGCCGCGAGGTCCAGCGCCTGCCCGGCGGGCAGCGCCCCGCCCTCGGCCAGCAGCTCGTCCAGCGGCCGTCCGGAGATCAACTCCATCACGATGTACGCGATCGGGGTCCCGCCGTCGTCGGCGCCCTCGCCGTAGTCGTGCACGTCGACGATGCCGGGATGGTCGAGCGCCGCCAGCGTCCGGGCCTCCCCGCGGAACCGGTCCATGAACGCCACGTCGTCGAGCAGCGCCGGCAGCAGGATCTTCACCGCCACCGGACGCTCCAGCACCCCGTCCTCGGCGCGCCAGACCTCACCCATCGCCCCGCCGCCGAGCCGCACGGACAGCGTGTACCGCCCGCCCAGGACGGTCCCCCGACCCCACATGCCCCGTCTCCCCCGTCAGGCCCGGTATGACTGGACGTCAGTCAACGAAGCCAGTCTGCCAGAGCCCACAGGGGCCACCAAGGGTCTGGACCAGTCATCCGACGGACCGGCCACGGATGGCCGGTCAATGGCCGATCCGCGGCCGGACAGAGGCTACTTCGTCATCGAACCCACGGCTGACCCGCCGCCCGTCGCCGGGCATCTCAGCCCTGCCGGCACAGGGCCTGGGCGATCTCCCGCACCCGTTCCCGCGTGATCCCGGCCCGCTGCTCGACGGCGAGCGGGTGCCCGGTGGGCAGCGGCCGCCCCTCCCCTTCTCCTTTCGCTAGGGGATCTGCCACTCCTGGGAGGTGTTGCCCGGGGTGCAGGTGTTCAGGGTGAGTTGCTTGCCGGAGCCGTTGTCGGTCAGGCAGCTCTGGCCCAGGTAGTCCTTGATGTACACGCCCGACGGCGCCGAGACCACCGTCCAGTAGCTGACGCCCATGTTGTTGGCGATCAGTTGGGTGCCCGTGCCGCCGTAGTACGGGGAGCCGACCGCCGCGTCGTTCATGTTGCACGCGTTGAAGGAGGTCCACTGGCTGGTGCTGCGCACCCAGCCGTAGGAGGTGTCGCCGCCCATCACCACCGCACCGCTGCCCGCGGGGTTGCCGTCGGCCAGGCCGACTTTCTGGCCGTCGCCGAGGTTGACGATGGCGCCCCACCCCGCGCCGCCGCAGCCCCCGGGCGGGCCGGCGGGGGGTGGCGGTGGCGCCTGGGTGGGCTGGGAAGGACCGGTGCCGCTGCCGCCGCCGTTGGCGGCGGACCCACCGCCACTCGTCGGACCGCTACCGGAGCCACCGCTCCCGCCCCCGCTGCCGCCGCCGGACCCGTTCACCGTGCCCCCGCCGCCGCCCGAGCCACCCGTACCCGGGTGGGACCCGCCTGCGCTGCCACCCGCGCTCCCGCCTCCGGCCGGGGCAGCGCCCTGGCCCGGGGCCGGGTTCGCGGGCGGGTTGCCCGCATCGCCGCGCGCAGTCGGTGGGGTCTGGCCGGGCGGCACCACGGCCGCGCCGCCCGGTGCACTCGCCGAGGCGGCAGCCGCAGCGCTGGGACCGGGAGTGGCGGAACCGGCGGCCGACGCCGCGGCCGAGGGGCTGCCGGAGGCGGCGACCGGCGCCACCGACGACCCGGGCGAGCCGGCCGGGGCGCTGCCGCCGGGCCGGGTGTCCGGTGCCGAGGACACGGCGCGCGGGCCCGGTGTGTCGGCGTCGGAGCGGTAGGTGCCCGGGTCGATCAGCAGCACCGTCCCCGCCCCGACCGTGACCGTGCACGGGAGCAGGATCGGGACCAGCAACCGCCGCCAGCCGCGGCGCTGCGCCTGCGCGGGCGCCTGCGGGACGGTCGCTGCCTGCGCGGCGGCCGGCTGCGGCGCGGGGGGCTCCGGCTTGGTGGGAGCCGGCGCAGCCGCCGCGGGTTCGGCCGGTGCAGCATCGGACCCTGCCGCCACCGCT
>NZ_JBNQTI010000212.1:0-12211 GCF_050325825.1 Kitasatospora sp. LaBMicrA B282 | reverse complement strand
CCGGAAGCTAAGCCTCACAGCGCCGATGGTACTGCAGGGGGGACCCTGTGGGAGAGTAGGACGCCGCCGAACAATTCTTCAGAAGAAGCCCCCGACCGATCCGGTCGGGGGCTTCTTCGCGTTCACGGGGAACCGAACGGGGAAGGAGGTCCCACATGCGCAGACTGACTTACTACATCGCGGCCACCCTGGACGGCTACATCGCCGGGCCGGGCGGCGAATACGACTTCTTCCCCTTCGAGGGTGGCGTCCGGGAGGCGATCCTGGCCGAGTACCCGGAGACCATGCCGGCGCACGCCCGCGGGCCGCTCGGCGTCGCGGACGCCCCGAACCGACACTTCGACACCGTGCTGATGGGACGCGGTACCTATGAACCAGGACTGCAGTTCGGTGTCGACAGCCCCTACCCGCACCTGCGCCAGTACGTGGTGTCGAGCACCTTGGCCAAGGCCGGCCCGGGGGTCGACGTGGTGGCCGAGGACCCGGTCGGGTTGGTCCGCTCGCTCAAGCAGGAGGCGGGGCTGGGGATCTGGCTGGCCGGCGGCGGCAAGCTGGCGGGTGCCCTGCGCGAGGAGATCGACGTACTGATCATCAAACGGAGCCCGATCGTGCTGGGTTCGGGCATCCCGCTCTTCGACGGACCGTTCGCGCCGACCGGGTTCACCGAGACCGTCAGCCACAGCTTCGCCGAGGGCGTGGTGATCAGCACCTTCACCCGGACCACGCCTGGCGTTAGCGTAAGGCCGACCGCCCACTGAACTGCCCGCCGGTCGTCGGGAACAGGCCCCGACCGGCGGTCCCGGGCGGCCCGGTCGACCAGGGGGGGATGGCACCGTGTCCGAACACGAGCAGCGCAGCAGGACCGGCGGGACGCCGAGCAGCAGCACCGGGACCAGCACCGGCAGCGCCGCCGCGGGTCCCGGCACGCTCGCGCCGATGGTGGAGGTGGGCGACGTCTGGCGGAGCTTCGGTTCCGGTGCCACCCAGGTGCACGCCCTGCGCGGGGTGTCCTTCCGGGCGCACCGCGGAGAGCTGACCGCCCTGCGCGGTCGCTCGGGTTCGGGCAAGACCACGCTGCTCAACCTGGTCGGCGGTCTCGACTCGCCGACCTCGGGGCGGATCACCCTGGACGGTCTCGACCTCGCGGGGCTGGACGAGGCGGGTCGGCTGGCGCTGCGGCGCGACCGGATCGGCTTCGTCTTCCAGTCCTTCGGCCTGATCCCGATCCTGAGCGCGGCCGAGAACGTCGGGGTTCCGATGCGGCTGCGCAAGGTGCCGGTGGCCGAGCGCGAGGAGCGGGTGGCCACCCTGCTCGGCCTGGTCGGACTCGCCGACCAGGCCGAGCAGCGGCCCACCGAGCTGTCCGGCGGCCAGCAGCAGCGGGTGGCGATCGCCCGCGCGCTGGCCAACGAGCCGGCCCTGATCATCGCCGACGAGCCGACCGGCCAGTTGGACTCCGAGACCGGCCGGTCGGTGATGGAACTGCTCCGCGCGGTGGTGCGCAGCGAGGGTGTCACCGCCCTGGTGGCCACCCACGACCCGCAGCTGATGGAACTCGCCGACCGGGTGGTGGAGCTGCGCGACGGCCACATCGTCGAGTGACACCCACGCGTAGGGTTCCGAGGCGTAGACCACGAACCCCATCCCAGCGGGTGGAAGGACTCGTCAAGATGCCGCTAAATCTGCCCTCCCACCAGCCCGATCGAAGGTGAGAGCCCACTCACCCCGTAGTCTCGACTGCGCGAACAGCTGTCCGGGGGTGGTCCCCGGGGTGGGCTCGATCAAGAATGGGACGCATGGCACGCGGAAGGTTGCGGATCTACCTCGGGGCAGCCCCCGGGGTGGGGAAGACGTACGCGATGCTCTGCGAGGCACACCGGCGGCTGGGGCGCGGCACCGATGTGGTGGTGGGCTTCGTCGAGCACCACAACCGGTCGAACACCGCAGAGCTGTTGCACGGCCTGGAGGCCGTGCCGCGCCGGGTGATGTACCACCGGGGCGCGGAGTTCACTGAGCTGGACCTGGACGCCCTGCTGGCCCGCCGGCCGCAGGTCGCCCTGGTCGACGAACTGGCCCACACCAACGTCCCGGGCTGCCGCAACGCCAAGCGGTGGCAGGACGTCGAGGAACTGCTCGCGGCCGGCATCGACGTGATCTCCACCGTCAACATCCAGCACCTGGAGTCGCTGGGCGACGTGGTCGAGGGGATCACCGGGGTCCGCCAGCGCGAGACGGTGCCGGACGAGGTGGTCCGGCGGGCCGATCAGATCGAGCTGGTCGACATGTCCCCGCAGGCGTTGCGCCGCCGGATGGCGCACGGCAACGTCTACGCGCCGGAGAAGATCGACGCCGCGCTCTCCAACTACTTCCGCCCCGGCAACCTGACCGCGCTGCGCGAGCTAGCGCTGCTCTGGACCGCCGACCGGGTGGACGAGTACCTGCAGACCTACCGCGCCGAACAGGGCATAGACAGCACCTGGCAGGCCCGGGAGCGGATCGTGGTCGGCCTGACCGGCGGCCCGGAGGGCGCCACGCTGATCCGCCGGGCGGCCCGGATCGCCGCCAAGGGCTCCGGCAGCGAACTGCTCGCCGTGCACATCTCGCGTTCCGACGGCCTGGCCACCGGCGGCTCCCCGCAGGCACTGATCGAGCAGCGGGCCCTGGTGGAGAGCCTGGGCGGCAGCTTCCACACGGTGCTCGGCGACGATCCGGCGCAGGCGCTGCTGGACTTCGCGCGTGGCGTGAACGCCACCCAGATCGTGCTCGGCTCCAGCCGCCGCAAGGCGTGGCAGTACATCTACGGCCCCGGGGTCGGCTCCACGGTCGCCCGCGACTCCGGCGACATCGACGTGCACATCGTCACCCACGAGCACGTGGCGCACGGGCGGTCCCGGCGCCTGCCGATCCGCAAGATCACCGACCTCGGGCGGCCGCGCGCGATCGGCGGCTGGCTGATCGGCGTGGTCGGTCCGCCGCTGCTCGCGGTGCTGCTGACCCAGCTGAACGACACCGCGCTGCCCACCGACATGCTGCTCTTCTTCTCGGTGACGATCTGTGCGGCGCTGGTCGGCGGCCTGCTGCCGGCGATCGCCTCGGCGCTGGTCGGCTCGACCGCGCTGAACTACTACTTCACGCCGCCGATCCACAAGCTGACCATCTCCGATCCGCAGAACATCCTGGCGGTGGCGATCTTCACCGCGGTGGGCATCGCGGTGGCCACTGTGGTCGACGTGGGCGCCCGGCGCACCCACGAGGCGGCCCGCAGCCAGACCGAGGCGCAGACCCTGAGCGCGCTGGCCGGCACGGTGCTCCGGGCGCCCACCGGCGAGGGGCTGACCGCACTGCTGGAGCAGGTCCGGGAGACCTTCGGGCAGGACGCGGTGGCGCTGCTGGAGCGGGCCGACGAGCGTTCGCCGTGGACCTGCACCGCGTTCAGCGGCGCGAACCCGCCGGCCCGTCCGGACGACGGTGACGTGGACGTCCCGGTGGGTGAGCACCTGGCGCTGGTGCTCTCCGGCCGGGTGCTGCCGGCCGCCGACCGTCGCCTGCTGGGCGCCTTCGCCGCCCAGGCCTCGGTGCTGCTGGAGCGCCGCCGGCTGGCCAAGGAGGCCGCCGCGGCCCGCCGCCAGGCCGAGGGCAACCGGATCCGCACCGCACTGCTGGCCGCGGTCTCGCACGACCTGCGCACCCCGCTGGCCGGGATCAAGGCCAACGTCTCCTCGCTGCGCGCCGAGGACGTCCAGTGGGACGAGGCCGACGAGCAGGAACTGCTCGCGGGCATCGAGGCCGGCGCCGACCGGCTGGACCACCTGATCAACAACCTGCTGGACATGAGCCGGCTGCAGACCGGCACGGTCACCCCGCTGATCCAGGAGGTGGACCTGGACGAGGTGGTGCCGTACGCGCTCGGCGGGGTGCCGCTGGAGTCGGTGCGGCTGGAGATTCCGGAGTACCTGCCGATGGTCCCGGCCGATGCCGGCCTGCTGGAGCGGGCCCTGGCCAACCTGATCGAGAACGCGGTGAAGTACAGCCCGCCGGACGTGAAGGTGCTGGTCAAGGCGGACTCGCTGGAACCGGCCGCGGGTGCGGGCCGGGTCGAGCTGCGGGTGGTGGACCGCGGGCCGGGGGTGCCGGAGGAGGCCAAGGAGCGGATCTTCGCCCCCTTCCAGCGCTACGGCGACGCGCCGCGCGGCGCGGGCGTGGGGCTCGGTCTGGCGGTGGCCCGCGGCTTCGTCGAGTCGATGGGCGGCAGTATCTCGGCCGAGGACACGCCGGGCGGCGGCCTGACCATGGTGGTCTCGCTGCCGGCGGTCGACCGTCCGCCCGGGGCACCGCCCGGTGAACCCGAACAGACCGGTGATCCCGAACGGGCCGGCGGACCCGAACGGGCAGCCGGACCTGAACGAGCCGGCGACCCCGAATCCCTGACCACTGCTTCCCAGGCCCCCCGAAAGGCGGAGCTCGCATGACCCGGGTCCTCGTCGTGGACGACGAACCGCAGATCGTCCGCGCCCTGGTGATCAACCTCAAGGCCCGCAAGTACGAGGTCGACGCGGCGCACGACGGCGCAAGTGCGCTGGAGCTGGCCGCCGCGCGCCATCCCGACGTGGTGGTGCTCGACCTCGGGCTGCCCGACATGGACGGAGTCGAGGTGATCAAGGGTCTGCGCGGCTGGACCCGGGTGCCGATCATCGTGCTCTCCGCCCGGCACGCCTCCGACGAGAAGGTCGAGGCACTGGACGCGGGCGCCGACGACTACGTGACCAAGCCGTTCGGGATGGACGAGCTGCTGGCCCGGATGCGGGCCGCGGTGCGCCGGGCCGAGCCGGTCTCCGGCGAGGACGACTCGCTGGTGACCACCGAGGCCTTCACCGTCGACCTGGCGGCCAAGAAGGTCAACCGGGACGGTACGGACGTCCGGCTGACGCCGACCGAGTGGCACCTGCTGGAGGTGCTGGTGCGCAACGCGGGCCGCCTGGTCAGCCAGACGCAGCTGCTGCAGGAGGTGTGGGGCCCGGCCTACCGCACCGAGACCAACTACCTGCGGGTCTACCTGGCCCAGCTGCGCCGCAAGCTGGAGCGCGACCCCTCGCACCCGCGCCACTTCATCACCGAGGCCGGCATGGGCTACCGCTTCGAGCCCTGAACCGGGCCCCGGAGGCAGGCCGCCCGGGCCCCGGCAGGTGCCCGCGGCTCGTTCGCGGGACCCCGCCGGACGGGGTTGTGCCGGTAGCCTTTCCGCATGAGTGGTAACAGCAGCGAGCAGCCACAGGGCCGGCTGCGCCGGATGTTCAGCCGGCTCACCTCCAGCCCGGAGGAGCTCCAGGCCGAGGAGCTGCGCCAGGACACCGCGGTGTCCGGATGCACGCCGATCGCCGAGGCCGGGGACCGCGAGCTGGTCACGGTCACGGGCACCCTGCGCACCGTGACGCTCCGCCCGCGGGCGGGCGTGCCCGCGCTGGAGGCCGAGCTCTTCGACGGGACGGACGCGCTGGACGTGGTCTGGCTCGGCCGCCGCTCGATCGCCGGCATAGAGCCGGGCCGCCGGCTGACCGCCAGCGGCCGGATCAGCCACGCACGCGGGCGCCGCGTGCTCTTCAACCCGCGCTACGAGCTGCGTCCGGTCGGACAGGGGAGCGAACACCAGTGACCAATCCGCCCGGCGGCGACCACGCCGCCCCGCACGCACTGATCACTGAGCACCGAACCGGATTCACCGAGGGTCGCGACGACCATCCGGGCGAGACCGCGGAGCAGGCCGCCGCCCGGGAGGAGGCCGCCCGCAAGGAGGCGGCCGACTCGATCATCCAGGCCTTCGGCGGCGTCCGCGGCATGATCGACATGACCCTGCCCGGCCTGGTCTTCATCGTCACCTTCAACCTGACCCACCAGGTGTCCACCGCGGCCTGGGCCGCGCTCGGGCTGAGCGCGGTCTTCGTGGTGCTCCGGCTGCTGCGCCGGGAGACCATCCAGCACGCCTTCAGCGGCGTCTTCGGGGTGGCCATCGGCGCCTACATCTCGATGAAGACCGGCAAGGCGGAGAACTTCTACCTGCCCGGCCTGCTCTGGAACGTCGGCTACTGCCTGGCGCTGGCCGTCTCGGCCCTGGTCCGCTGGCCGCTGATCGGGCTCACCCTCGGTCCGGTGACCGGGGAGATGTTCACCTGGCGGACCCAGAACCCGGGCCGGCTGCGGGCCTACACCAAGGCCACCTGGGCCTGGGTGGTGATCATGGGCATCAAGCCGCTGATCCTCTTCCCGCTCTACTTCACCGGCAACGTCAACCTGCTGGGCTGGCTCAAGGTCGCGCTCGGCATCCCGCCGATGCTGCTGGCGATGTACGTGACCTGGCGGATCCTGCTCACCGCGCCGGCACCGATCAAGGCCGAGGAACCCACCGAGGAGTGACCCGCGGCGGTCGTCGGTGCGGTCAGGAGAGCAGCTGCTCCAGCTCCTCCTCGCGCTCCTGCGCGGCCACGAAGAGCAGCTCGTCGCCGCCCTCCAGGGTGTCGTCCCGGCTGGGCACCAGCACCCGGCCCTCGCGGATGATGGTCACCAGCGCGGTGTCGGTCGGCCACTGGACGTCCCCGACCCGGGTGCCGACCAGCGCGGTGTCCGCGGCCAGGGTCAGCTCGACCAGGTTGGCGTTGCCCTGGCTGAAGCGCATCAGGCGGACCAGGTCGCCGACGCTCACCGCCTCCTCGACCAGCGCCGACATCAGGCGCGGGGTGGAGACCGCGACGTCCACGCCCCAGGCCTCGGTGAAGAGCCACTCGTTCTTCGGGTTGTTCACCCGGGCGACCACCCGGGGCACCCCGTACTCGGTCTTGGCCAGCAGCGAGACCACCAGGTTGACCTTGTCGTCACCGGTGGCCGCGATCACCACGTGGCAGTGCTGCAGCGCCGCCTCGTCCAGCGAGGTGATCTCGCAGGCGTCGGCCAGCAGCCACTCCGCCATCGGGACCCGCTCCACCGAGATGGCGTTCGGGTTCTTGTCGATCAGCAGGACCTCGTGGCCGTTCTCCAGCAGCTCGCCGGCGATGGACCGCCCGACCGCGCCCGCTCCGGCAATCGCAACCCGCATCAGTGACCCTCCTCCGGGCCCTTGGCGAACACGGCCTCGACCGCCGCCTGATCCGCCCGGCGCAGCATCACCTGCACCAGATCGCCTTCCTGCACCACCATCTGCGGGTTGGGCAGCACGCCCTCGCCGAGCCGGGTGACGAAGGCCACCCGAGCGCCGGAGGCCTCCTCCAGCTCGCTGATCCGCCGGCCCACCCAGGCCGTCGCGAACGCCACCTCGGCCAGCTGCACGGTCCCGCTCGGGTCCTGCCAGAGCGGCTCGGCGCCGCTCGGCAGCAGCCGGCGCAGCATCTGGTCGGCCGTCCACCGCACGGTGGCCACGGTCGGGATGCCCAGGCGCTGGTAGACCTCGGCCCGGCGCGGGTCGTAGATCCGGGCGACCACGTGCTCGACGCCGAAGTTCTCCCGGGCCACCCGGGCCGCGATGATGTTCGAGTTGTCGCCGCTGCTGACCGCGGCGAAGGCGCCCGCCTCCTCGATGCCGGCCTCGCGCAGGGTGTCCTGGTCGAAGCCGATGCCGGTCACCCGGCGACCGCGGAAGCCGGCACCGAGCCGGCGGAAGGCGCTGGGGTCCTGGTCGACGACGGCCACCGAGTGGCTCTGCTTCTCCAGGGCGCGCGCCAGGGCCGAGCCGACGCGTCCGCAACCCATGATGACGATGTGCACGGTGGCTCTACCTCACCCGATCCGTTGGGGCCTTGACCTGCGCAAACACCGCTCATCGTCCTTCCGTGCCCACGTCGCTGGGCGGGTCGGCACCACGCCCCACGACCCGGACGCGGTTCGGCAACCGGAGTGTTGCCCGTAACTTCATCATCCGACACGCTATCCGGTTCATCCGACCGAGACGCGACGAGCGGTTGAGTGATACCCGGGACGAGCGCAAGAGGCCTTTACGATATCTTGACGTGCCGTCCCTGACCGATTTCCCCAAGCGGCTGCTGGTCGGCCGCGCGCTGCGCACCGACCGGCTCGGCGAGACCCTGCTGCCCAAGCGGATCGCGCTGCCGGTCTTCGCCTCCGACGCCCTCTCCTCGGTGGCCTACGCGCCCGAGGAGATCCTGCTCACCCTCTCCGTCGCCGGCACCTCGGCCACCCGCTGGTCCCTCCCGATCGGGCTCGCGGTGGCCGTGGTGATGCTCGCGGTGGTCGCCTCCTACCGGCAGAACGTGCACGCCTACCCGAGCGGCGGCGGGGACTACGAGGTGGCCGGCACCAACCACGGGCCCGCCGCCGGCCTGGTGGTGGCCGCCGCGCTGCTGGTCGACTACGTGCTCACGGTGGCCGTCTCCACCACCTCGGGCGTGGCCAACCTGGTCTCCGCGCTGCCGGCGCTGCACGGCCACGAACTCGCGCTCAGCGTCACCCTGGTGCTGCTGCTGATGGCGATGAACCTGCGCGGGGTGCGCGAGTCCGGCACCGCCTTCGCCGTCCCGACCTACGCCTTCCTGGCCGGGGTGCTCGGCATGCTGCTCTACGGCCTCTTCCGCCACCTGGTGCTCGGCGAGGCGATGCCGGCCGAGAGCGCCGGCTTCCGGCTGCTGCCGGCCGGCGACCCCGTGGCCCCGGCCGGGCCGGCGCTGGCCTTCCTGCTGCTGCGCGCCTTCTCCTCCGGCTGCGCCGCGCTCACCGGCGTGGAGGCGATCAGCAACGGCGTGCCGGCCTTCCGCGCGCCCAAGAGCCGCAACGCCGCCCGCACCCTGCTGCTGATGGGCCTGCTCGGGGTGGTGATGTTCCTCGGCATCGGCTACCTGGCCCGGCTCACCGGCGCCCAGCTGGCCGAGGACCCGGCCCGGCAGCTGCTCGGCGCCCCGGCCGGCTACCACCAGAAGACGGCGCTGACCCAGATCGCCGCCGCGGTGTTCGGCGACTTCCGGCCGGGCTTCTACCTGATCGCCGCGGTCACCGCGCTGATCCTGGTGCTGGCCGCGAACACCGCCTTCAACGGCTTCCCGGTGCTCGGCTCGATCCTCGCCCAGGACCGCCACCTGCCCCGCCAACTGCGCAACCGGGGCGACCGGCTGGCCTACTCCAACGGCATCGTGCTGCTGGCCGCGGCCGCCGTCGGCTGCATCGCGGCCTTCGGCGCGGACCCCAACCGGCTGATCCAGCTCTACATGGTGGGCGTCTTCGTCTCCTTCACCATGAGCCAGTCCGGCATGCTCCGGCACTGGACCCGGCTGCTGCGCACCGAGGCCGACCCCGCCGCGCGGGCCCGGATGCGTCGCTCCCGGGCGGTCAACGCCTTCGGCCTGGCGACCACCGGTGCCGTGCTGCTGGTGGTGCTGGTCACCAAGATCGGCCACGCCTGGCTCGCGCTCGCCGCGATGGGGTTGCTGGTGCTGGTGATGCGGGCGATCCGGCGGCACTACGACCAGGTGGCCGCCGAGCTGGTGCCGCCGGGGCCGGCGGCAGCGGAGCCGGCCGTGGCGGAGCCGGCGGCGCCGGTCCGGGTGCACGCCATCGTGCTGGTCGCCGCGCTGCACCGGCCGGCGCTGCGGGCGCTGGAGTGCGCCCGGCTGGGCGGCGCCGCCCGGCTGGCGGCGGTCACCGTGGACGTGGACCCGGCCGAGACCCGGGCGCTGCGCGAGCAGTGGCGGGTCCGGGAGCCGGCCGAGCCGCTGATCGTGCTGGAGTCGCCGTACCGGGAGATCACCGGACCGGTGCTGGCCTACGTCCGCGAGCAGCGGGCGCGGGCACCGCAGGAGCTGGTCCACGTATACGTCCCGGAGTACCTGGTGCGGCGGTGGTGGGAGCACCTGCTGCACAACCAGAGCGCGCTGCGGCTCAAGGGGCGGCTGCTCTTCCTGCCCGGGGTGCTGGTCACCTCCGTCCCGTTCCAGCTGGGCGGTCCCGGGCGAGGGCGCGGGGCGGGCCGGTGGTGGGGGCCGCCGGGCGTCCGGCGCGGCGCGAGGGCGCCGCGCACGGTACCGTCGGGTTCCGTCGAGCAGCCTGGTCCGGCCGGGGGCCTCGACACCGTGCCCCATCCCGCCGAGCCCAGCAAGGACACCGCTTCGTGACTCGCAACACCCCGCCCCGCTCCTCGGGCAGTTCCGCCGCCGGTCGCTCGGGGGGCCAGGGCCGCAAGGCCGGCCAGGGCAAGTCCGGCCAGGGAAAGTCCGGTCAGTCGGGCAAGTCCGGCCAGCCGGGCAAGGTCGGCCAGGTGGCCCGTGCGCGCTGGGGCAGCAAGCCGTCCCGCCCGGGCGCCACCGACCGCGAGGGCAACACCGCGCAGAGCCTGCCGCCGGTCCCCGCCGAGCGCCGCCCCGAGCCGGCACCGGTCGGCGAGGTGCGCACCGGCAAGCCGGCCACCAAGCCGGCCACCAAGCCGGCCAAGCCGCGCAAGGCCGCCCCGGCGAAGGCTGCCCCGGCGAAGGCCGCTCCGGCGAAGACCGGGCGGGCCGCCCGCCCCGCGGCGCCGGCCGCGCCCAAGGGCCCCGGCGGCGAGCCGCTGGTCGGCGAGCGCTACGAGGTCGAGGTCGGCCCGGTCGCGCACGGCGGCGGGCACTGCGTGGCCCGGCACGAGGGCCGGGTGCTCTTCGTGCGGCACGCGCTGCCCGGCGAGCGGGTGGTGGTCGAGGTCACCGAGGGCACCACCAAGTCCCGCTTCCTGCGCGCCGACGCGGTCGAGGTGCTGGAGCCGTCCAAGGACCGGATCGAGGCGCCGTGCCCGTTCGCCGGCCCCGGCAAGTGCGGCGGCTGCGACTGGCAGCACGTCACCCCGGGCGGCCAGCGCAAGCTCAAGGCCCAGGTGCTGACCGAGCAGCTGGCCAAGCTGGCCGAGCTCACCCCGGCTGAGGCCGGCTGGGACGGCAGCGTCGAGCCGGTCGGCGGCAAGCTGCCGGCCGGCGAGGTGCCGGCCTGGCGCTCCCGGGTGCAGTACACCGTGGACGAGGAGAGCGGCCGGGTCGGGCTGCGCAAGCACCGTTCGCACGAGGTGCAGCTGATCGACCGCTGCCTGATCGCCGCCGAGGGGGTCACCGAGCTCGGGGTCGAGGCGCGGGACTGGACCGGGCTGGCCGCGGTGGAGGCGATCGCGGCGAGCGGATCGTCGGACCGTCAGCTGATCCTCCGTCCGCTGCCCGGCGAGCAGCTGCCGCTGGTCGAGCTGGACAAGCCGGCCTCGCTGGCCCGGGTCGACGAGCAGGAGCTCTTCCACCGGGTGCACGGGCGCACCTTCGTGCGCGAGCGGGCGGCCGGGCGGACCTGGCGGGTCAGCAACGGCGGCTTCTGGCAGATCCACCCCGAGGCCCCGGAGACCCTGGTCCACGCGGTGCTGGACGGCCTCGACCCGCAGTGGGGCGAGAACGCGCTGGACCTGTACTGCGGGGTCGGCCTGTTCGCCGGCGCGCTGGCCGACCGGGTCGGCGAGGACGGCGCGGTGCTCGGCATCGAGTCGGCCAAGCAGGCGGTGCTGGACGCCCGGCACAACCTGGCCGCGCTGGAGAACGTCCGGATCGAGTGCGACAAGGTGGAGACCCTGCTGCCGCGCACCGGGATCACCAGCACCGACCTGATCGTGCTCGACCCGCCGCGGGCCGGCGCCGGCCGCGAGACCGTGGGCCACCTGGTCGGCCTGGGCGCCCGCCGGATCGCCTACGTCGCCTGCGACCCGGCCGCGCTCGCCCGCGACCTGGCGTTTTTCCGGGACGGCGGCTACCGCCCGGTCTCGCTGCGGGCCTTCGACCTGTTCCCGATGACCCATCACTTCGAGTGCGTGGCGATCCTCGAACCGGTGGCCGGCCGGCCCTCGGAGAACGCCTGGTCGTAGCGCTCGAGCACCAGCTCGGCCACCGCCGGGTGGGCGCCGAGCGGGGCACCGACCAGGTCCGCGCCGCTGCGCCGGGCCCGGTCGGCGAAGAAGCCCGGCGCCAGCAGGTAGCCGGCCACCGCGACCCGGCGGTGGCCGGCCGCGCGCAGCTCCTCGACCGCCCGGTCCGGGGCGGGGGAGCCGGCGCACAGGTAGCTCGGGGTCACCGGGCGGCGCAGCCGGGCGCCGAGCAGGGCGGCCATCCGCACGGTGTCGGCGTTGGCCCCCGGGTCCCGGGAGCCGGCCGCGGCCAGCACCACCGGCTCGTCGCCGCGGGCGCCCGCCTCGGCCAGCCGGTCGGCCAGCGCGGCGGCCAGC
>NZ_JBNQTI010000211.1:0-12355 GCF_050325825.1 Kitasatospora sp. LaBMicrA B282 | reverse complement strand
GCGGCGTCGCTCGCGCCGGCGCTCGGCGGCGGCTGGGACGCCGCGGCGTTCACCGAGGCCTTCGCGGTGCCGTTCGGGGGTTAGTCCCTCTCTTTTGGACCTGGTTCAGCCGGCGGCGGGTGTTGTGCCCGCCGCCAGCGGCTTGACCCAGCGGCGCCACTGCTCCTCGCGCCGGTAGCCCGCCGAGCGCCAGGCGGCCTGCCCCTGCGCGTTGCGTTCCAGCACCATCGCGTCCACCCGCCGCCCGCCCAGCGCGGCGAACCGCTGCTCGGCCGCCGCCATCAGGGCGCCGCCGATCCCCTGGCGCCGGTGCGCCGGGTCGACCGCCAGGCGGTAGACCGAGGCCCGCCAGCCGTCCCACCCCGCGATCACCGTGCCGACCAGCGCGGTGCCGCGGGTGGCGACCAGCAGCGCCTCGGGATCGCGGTCGAGCAGCCGGGCCAGGCCGGCCGGGTCATCGGTGATGCTGGTGCCTTCGGCCGCCGCGGCCCAGAAGGCGAGCAGCGTGGGGATCTCGGCGACGGTGGCCGGACGGATGATCAGCTCGGAGTCGGTCATCCACCCGTCCTACCAGCCGGCCTCACCCGACCGCCCGGAATTTCGCCGGTGGGCACCGCCGGGCGGGCAGCCGGTCCACCCGGCACGGCCGGCTCGCCGGGTGCGCTCAGGCGCCGGTCAGCCGCCACACCGTGGTGCGCTTGACCGCGCTGTCCTCCAGGTCTGCCAGCACCGGCACCTGGTACTCGGCCAGTGCCGTGAACCGCTCGCGCGGCAGGTAGGCCCGCCCCGGGTCGCCGACCAGCACCACCGCGCCGCGGGCGTGGGCACGCTCCAGGAAGGGCAGGAAGCGGGCGGCCATCGCCCGCTCGTAGAAGACGTCGCCGGCCAGCACCACCTCGGCCGGTGCTCCGTCGCCGTCCAGCAGGTCCGCGCACTCGGCGGTGACCGTCACGCCGTTGGCCGCCGCGTTGAGCCCGATCGCCGTCACCGCGTAGGCGTCGATCTCCGCCGCCCGCACCCCGCCCGCCCCGCGCAGCGCCGCCGCGATGCCGACCAGGCCGGACCCGGCCGCCAGGTCCAGCACCGCCCGCCCGGCCACCAGTTCGGGGTGGTCCAGGACGTACCGGGCCACCCCCAGGCCGCCCGCCCAGGCGAAGGCCCAGAACGGCGGCGGCAGCCCGACCTGGCCGCGCTCCGACTCGGTCCGCTCCCACAGCTCGATCGCCTCGTCGGCCAGGTGCAGGCTGAGCTCCGGCACGAACGGGACCTCGGTCAGCCGGGTCTGCGCGCGCACGAAGCCCGCTGTCGCCGCAGCGGGCGTCGCCTCGGGTCGACCGGCGGCGGCGGTGGTGACGAGTCCGGACAGGGCGTCCTCCTTCGGTCACGCGCGCTCACGCTGGTGGGCGGTGCGCGTTGCGGAGCGTAGTGGTGCGTCGAGCGTAGTGGACCCGGCCGCCCACCCGGTACCGCAGCACCCGGCCGGGCCGGCTCCCCCTGGCAGGCCCGGTCCCCACTTGGTCAACTTTCGGTTTCGAACCATTCATGAGCTGCGCATTTACTCGCGGCCTCGATCGGTCACCGGTACGATCCGGCTGACGCCCTCCGGCGTGCGGCACACCGCTGTGGCGTCACCGGGCGGCCCGTGCCGCGGGACACCGGGGGTGCCCCGCAGTTGCTCACCGCGCGCCGGGGCAGTCGCGCGAACGCGGAAAGGCAGTGTCTTGGCGGATCGGCTCACCGGAGGGGACTCCTCGCTGCTGCGTCGGATCAACGCCGCGGTCACCCTGCGCTCGCTGCGCGACGGACAGGCCGTCACCCTGACCCAGCTGGTCGGCGAGACCGGACTGTCCCGCCCCACCGTCGAGGGCGTCATCGAGGGCCTGGTCGAGGCCGGCCTGGTCGCCGAGGTCGAGCAGGTCCAGGAGACCGGCCGCCAGCGCGGCCGCCCCGCCCGCTGGTTCCGGTTCCGCGCCGAGGCCGGCCACACGCTGGGCATCGAGATCGGCGTGCACGTGATCCGGATCGTGCTGGCCGACCTGACCGGCCGCCAACTGGAGAGCTGCACCCGCCCGGTCGACGAGACGCTGGAGGCGGAGGAGCGGCTCGGCGCCGTCCGCACCGCCGTCGCCGACGTGCTGCGCAAGGCCGGCATCTCCCGCGACAACCTCTGGGCGGTCGGCGTCGGCACCCCCGGCATCGTCGACCGGGACGGCACGGTGCGGCTGGGCACCGCGATGCCCGGCTGGACCGGACTGGACCTCGGCGCCCGGCTGCGCCGCTCGTTCCGCTGCCCGGTGCTGATCGAGAACGACGCCAACCTGGCCGCCATCGCCGAGCACTGGCAGGGCGCCGCGGTCGGCATGGGCGACGTGGTCTTCGTGCTGGCCGGTCTCAGCCCCGGCGCCGGCTCGCTGATCAACGGCCGGCTGCACCGCGGCTTCGGCGGCGCCGCCGGCGAGATCGGCGCCCTGCACCTGCTCGGCCAGCAGGCCAGCCCCGAACGCCTGCTCTCCACCACCGGCAAGCCGCTCGACCCGCTGGACGAGGCCGCCGTCGCCCGGGTGCTCACCCTGGCCCGGGAGGGCGACGAGGTCGCCCGGGTGGCGATGGACCGCTTCCTGCGCCGCCTGGTGCACGACATCGCCGCCCTGGTGCTGGCGATCGACCCGCAGCTGGTGGTGGTCGGCGGCTGGGCGGCCGGCCTGGACGACATCCTCGACCCGATGCGCGACCAGCTCGCCCGCTACTGCCTGCGCGCCCCCGAGGTGGCGCTCTCCACCCTGGGCGAGGACGTGGTGGCGCTGGGCGCGCTGCGGGTGGCGCTGGACCAGGTGGAGGAGCAGCTCTTCGCGGTGGACCAGCCGGGCGGCTCGCGGGGGTAGCGGGGCGCCGGCGGATGCGCGAGGGCCCCGGAGCGCGTTCTGCGATCCGGGGCCCTGCTGCGTCTGTCCTGCGCCTTGCCGCGCCTGTCCCTTACGAAGCCGTCCGCACCGCCGAGACCGGGGTGACCTCCACCAGGCCCGTCTCGCCGAAGGTCAACCGGCAGGTGTCGGCGCGGTAGGTGGAGACCGCCAGGGCCGCCAGCCGGCCGCCCGCCGCGTACTGGGTGGTGACCACCAGCACCGGGGTGCCCGGCGGACGCTGCAGCAGCGCGGCCTCCTCGGCCTCGGCGACGCCCAGCTCGACCGCCCGCGACTCGCCGTCCACGGTCAGCCGCTCCAGCCGCCGCAGCACCGCGCGCCCCAGCTCCTCGCCCTCGGCGACCGGCGCCCCGGACAGCCGGATCTCGGGCACCTGCTCCAGCAGCGCGGCGGCCAGGTAGAGCGACTCGGTGGCGACCGTCTGCCCCTGCTCGACCCGGACCCGGCGCACCGTGTGCACCGCCTCGCCGGGCGCGACGCCGAGCGCCCCGGCCAGCCGCTCCGAGGCGGGGGCGGTCGCGCAGTCGACCACCTGCCAGGCCTCGCCCTCCTCGCGCCGGCTCACCGGCACGCCGACCCGCGGCGCGGCGACCAGGGTCCCGATCCCGCGGCGGCGGACCAGCCGGCCCTCCAGCTCCAGCTGGTCGAGCGCCTGACGCAGGGTCGCCCGGGCCACCCCGAAGCGGGCGGAGAGCTCACGCTCGTTGGGGATCACCTGGCCGGTGGTGAACTCCGAGTCGATGGCGCGCAGCAGCACCGTGCGCAGGTGCCAGTACTTGGGCTCCGGCACCGCCGTGAGCTGGGCTGTCCCCACCGTGTCCTCCACCCTGTCCGACCGTCGACCGCTGTGGACGGGACCGCCGGCTTGCTCGAAGGGCGATCGAGCCCCGAGCCGCCCCGGCCCCCGCGCCGCCGATCGGCGGGCGCGTTCTGCCAGGTGAGGGCTCGGACTTTATCCGTCCTTCTTTATTAAAGGTCTTTGCAGTAAGCGACCCTAGGACGTCCGCCGGGAGATGGTCAAGACCAATGCCAAGGCTTGACCCGGCCGCGACATGTCTTTCATGCCCCATTCATCTTCCCTGCCCCTGCATGCCCCTCTTCATCCCCGTCCCACCCGGATCGCTCCCGGATTGCTCCCGGGTCGCCGCGCCCCGGCCCGGTAGGCTGCCCCGGTGACCGTCGTAACCACTGCCAACGTCAACGGGATCCGCGCCGCCGCCAAGAAGGGCTTCCTCGAGTGGCTCGCGGCCACCGAGGCGGACGTCGTCTGCCTCCAGGAGGTCCGCGCCGAAGCCGCCCAGCTACCCCCCGAGGTACGCGAGTTGACCGACTGGCACGCGATCTGGGCCCCGGCCGCCACCAAGGGCCGGGCGGGCGTGGCGATCCTCTCGCGCACCGAACCGCAGCGCACCCAGATCGGATTCGGCTCCACCGAATTCGACAATTCGGGCAGATATCTGGAAATCGACCTCCCCGGCCTCACCGTGGCCAGCCTCTACCTCCCGTCCGGCGAAGTCGGCACCGACCGCCAGGACGAGAAGGAACGCTTCATGGCCGAGTTCCTCCCCCACCTCACCGCCCTGCGCACCCGCGCCGCCGCCGACGGCCGCGAGGTCGTGGTCTGCGGCGACTGGAACATCGCCCACCAGCAGGCCGACCTCAAGAACTGGAAGTCCAACCAGAAGTCCGCCGGCTTCCTCCCCGAGGAACGCGCCTGGCTCACCCGCGTCCTCGACGAGGCCGGCTACGTCGACGTGGTCCGCCGACTCCACCCCGACCAGGACGGCCCCTACTCCTGGTGGTCCTACCGCGGCCGCGCCTTCGACAACGACGCGGGCTGGCGGATCGACTACCAGATGACCACCCCCGGCCTCGCCGAACGGTGCGTCCACGCCCACGTCGAACGCGCCGCCACCCACGCCGAGCGCTGGAGCGACCACGCACCCGTCACGGCGAGGTTCGACCTGGACTGAGTTGCCGGCTGCTGCCGCCGCTGACCGGTATCGCCCCCTCGCTGGCGCCGGCCGCGGCGATCGGCTTCGTGCTCCTGCAGACCGGCGCGATCACCGTCCACCTGACGGGTGAGGACCGCCGGATCGCCCTCAACGCCGGGGTCATCGTCACCGCGGCCGTGACCGTCTGGCCGGCCACCAGGCTGTGAACGAGCCCCGCCGGTGGCCCCAGCCGCCTAGCGGGTTGCCTCGGTGGTGGTCCTGATCGTCAGGTGACCGGCCCCCGCCCGGGGGAGAGCCAGCGGTGGACGGCCTCCGCTGTCGTGGTCGCGTGCTCCTCGAGGATGGAGTGGTGGTCGCCCGGGACGTCGCCGGGGCGCAGGTGGAGGGTGGGGACGGTGGTCTCCGCAGCCTGCCAGTCCAGGAAGATGCGGGTGTACGCGCCCATCGCCGCGAGGGCGGGCTCGTCGAGTCTCAGGGCGCTGCGGACCGGGAGTTCGGTGAGCCACTGCTCGTCGCGGACCGGGTGGGTGTCCAGCAGGATCACCGCCTCGGCGTCGACCTGCGGCGCGACGGCCTGCGCGACCAGGCCGCCGGTGGAGCGGCCCAACAGGACCACCGGGCGGTCGAGTTGAGCGATCGAGGCGGCGTGGGTGCGGACCAGGGCGGCCAGGTCCTCCGGGACGGGGTCGCCCTGGTAGCCCGGGTGCGGGAGCAGCCAGAGGTTCGGGAGGTGGCGGGCCAGCGGGCCGTACTCCCCCGGGGGTGAGCCGAAGGCGGGGAAGCAGACGATCGCCGGGCCTTCGCCGTCACTGAGTCGGCGCGGGGCGGCAGCGGGGAGCGTCGCCGCCGAGGGCAGCGCCCACGACGCCGAGACGAGCAGGTGCATAGCCTCCCGGGGGCGGCCCAGCTCGCACAGCCTGCGGTAGAGGAAGGCGAGCGAGCCCGGGGGTGGCGGCGGGCGCAGCTGCTCGGCCAACGCCCTGGGCGTGACGGAGTCGAAGACCAGCGTGGCGGGCAGGCGCAGGCCGGCCCGTTCCTCCAGCCGGTTGCGCAGTTCGATCGAGGTCAGCGAGTCGAAGCCGAGGTCGAGCATCGGGGTGTCCGGGTCCACGTGCGGATAGCTCAGCACGGCGGCGACCTCGGCGCACACCAGCTCCAGCAGGTCGGTCGGCGGGGACGGTTCCGGTGTGCGCCGGGCCTGCGGCGTCTTCGGCGTCCTGGGTGTGTTCGGCCGGGGCGCGCGGGCGAACGCGATCGGCACCAGGACCGGCTCGTCGGTGCCGAGGGCGGCCTCCAGGAGCGCCACGCCCTCGGCGGGGGTGAGCGGCAGCAGGTCGGGATCCGCGGTCCGGTCGGCCATCATCCCGATCGTCCACGGGCCCCAGGCCAGGGAGAGCGCGGGCAGCCCCAGTCGCCGCCGGTGACGGGCGAGTTCGTCCAGGTAGCTGTTGGCCGCCGCGTAGTTGGCCTGACCGGCGTGACCGAGCACGCCGGCCGCCGAGGAGAACAGCACGAAGGCGTCCAGCTCCCGGTCCACCGTCAACTCGTGCAGGTGCCAGGCCGCTTCGGCCTTGGGGCGCCACACCGTCGCCAGTCGGTCCGGGGTCATCGAGGTCAGGATCCCGTCGTCGAGCACCCCAGCGGTGTGCACGACGGCCCGCAGGTCCTCGATCGAGTCGACCAGCGCGGCCAGCGCCGCCCGGTCGGTGACGTCCAGCCGGGTCTCACCGGTGCGGCTGGCGACCACGACCCGCACGCCCCGCGAGCGCAGGTGGTCGGCGACCGCCCGGCCCAGCGCGCCGCCGCCGGTGACCAGGACGGTCCCGCGCCAGCCGAAAGCGCTGCCGCCGCCCGGCACCGGGACCAGCTCCGCGCGCTCGGACACGATCTCGGCCTGCCCGATCTCGGCATGCACGATCCCGGCCTGCCCGTCGGCGCGTTCGGCCAGCGTGAACCGGCCGGGGTGCTCGCGCTGCGCGACCCGGACCAGGCCGGCCACCGCCGCTCCGGTAAGGTCCCCCGGCCGTACCAGGACGGTCAGGTGATCGTGGTCGGCCTGCAGCTCGCGCAGGGCGAGCGCCAGGGCGTCGGGGGCGCCGAAGGCATCGGGGGCGCCGCCCGACGACACCCCCGGCGGCACCTCGAGGACATGACCCTGCACCCGGCCCGGCGCCCGGTGCCACTCCGGGCGGAACAACGTGCCCCGGCTGATGGCGGCCGAACGCGCGGTCAGCGATTCGACGCACGCCACCGGCCGGCCCGTCTGGTCGGTCACGTCGATCCGCCCCGCACGGATGCGCACCCGCAACGCCGTGGCGCCCCGCGCCAGCAGGTGCACGCCGCGCAGGGCGAACGGCACGCCGTCGGAGAGCAGCCGGGCCGGATGCAGCGCCGCGTCGAACAGGGCGGGGTGCAGCGCGAACCGCCCCGCGTCCGGGAACTCCCCGCGCACCTCGCCGAAGAGTTCGTCGCCCCGGCGCCACAGCCGGCTCAGCCCGCGGAACGCGGGTCCGTACTCGGCGTGCTCGACCTCCAGTTCCTCGACGTCCGGCGGGGGCCACTCGCCGGTCTCCACCTGCGGCGCGGGCCGGCCCCCGCCGACAGGCAGCGCCAGCCGGCCACTGGCGCAGCGGACACCGTCGGCGTACACCTCGAACGGTCGCGTGCCGTCGGACTCCGGACGGACCACGAGCTCGGCCCGCCGGGTCTCCGGCAGGCGCATCGCCGTGTGCAGGACCAGTTCGTCGACGCTGGTGCAGCCGGTGCGTTCCCCGGCGTACAGCGCCAACTCCACGATCGCCGTGGCGGGCACGACCGCCGTTCCGCCGACGACGTGGTCGCGCAGCCACCGCGGGCTGAAGTCGGCGACGCAGACCACCTCGCCGGACCCGGGCACGACCACGGTCGACTCGACCAACGGGTGCTCGGCTGCGCGGTCGAGCCAGTAGCGCTGCCGGTGGAAGGCGCGGGTGCCGCGCAGCCGGGCCACCGCCTGCTCGGGGTCGGCGGTGGGGATGACGCCCTCGACCGGTGCGGCCGGGGCGTCGCCCGGACCCAGGTCGACCAGGGTCGCGCCGTCGACCATGGCGGCACCGTCGATCATGGCGACACCGTCGACCAGGGCCGCGTGGTCGGCGAGGCGGACCGTCTCGCGCACCTCCCGCACCCAGTGGTCCGGATCGTCCGGTCGCGCGCCGATGAGCGGAATGTCCGGTGCCCGGTACGTCAGGCTCCGGGCCACCGCCACGAACTCGGCCAGCACGGCGTCCGTGGCGCCGCCCGCCGCCGGCTCGCGCAGCAGCCGCCCGCGGGCACCGATCAGTCGCGCCGCGTCGGACAGCGACAGCACGCCCGCCACGTGCGCCGCCGCGATCTGCCCGGCGGCGTGCCCGATCAGCGCGTCCGGGCGGTACCCCCAGGACTCCAACAGGCGGAACATCGCCACCTCGTGGGCGAACAGGGCCGCCTCGGCCAGGTCCGGATCCAGTTGGTCACACGCCTGCTCGAACGCCGCGGCGAACACCGGGTACCTGGCTGCCAGGTCCCGTCCGGTGCCGCCCGGCTGCGCCTCCTGCCCCGGGCCGGCCCCCTGCCCCGGGAAGCGGAACACCACCCGCAGCTGCTCGTACTCCTCGACGATCACGTGCGCGTTGGTGCCCGAGATCCCGAACGCCGACACGCCGGCGCGGCGCGGACGGTCCGCCACCGGCCAGGGCGTCCGCTCGGTGACCAGGCGGAGCGCACCGGCGGACCAGTCGACCTGCGGGTTCGGCTCGTCGACGTGCAGGGTGGCCGGCACGGTGCGGTGCCGCATCGCCATCACGCTCTTGATCACGCCCGCGACCCCGGCGGCGGCCTGGGTGTGGCCGAGGTTGGACTTGACGGTGCCGACCAGCACCGGAGCCGCCCGGTCCTGGCCGTAGGTGGCGAGCAGCGCGGCCGCCTCGATCGGGTCGCCCAGCGCGGTGCCGGTGCCGTGGGCCTCGACCACGTCCACCTCGGCGCCGGTCAGCCCGGCATCGGCCAGCGCCTGCTGGATCACGGCCGCCTGCGCGGGCCCGCTGGGCGCCGTGAGGCCGTTCGACGCCCCGTCCTGGTTGACCGCCGAGCCGCGCAGCAGGGCCAGGATCGGGTGGCCGTTGCGCACCGCGTCGTCCACCCGCTCGAGGACCAGCAGCCCCACCCCCTCCGACCAGGCCGTGCCGTCGGCGGCCGCGGAGAACGGCTTCACCCGTCCGTCCGGGGCGAGGCCGCGCTGCCGGCTGAACACCACGAAGCTGTCCGGCGTGGCCATCACGGTCGCGCCGCCGGCCAGCGCCAGGTCGCACTGGCCGGCCCGCAGCGAGTCCGCCGCGAGGTGCATGGTGACCAGCGACGAGGAGCAGGCCGTGTCCAGGGTGAGCGCCGGTCCGTGCAGCCCGAGGTGGTAGGCGATCCGCCCGGAGGCCACGCTGCCGGCCGCGCCCAGGGCGAGCTGGGACTCCAACGGGTGCGCGGCGCCCCGGAAGCGGCCGGCGTAGTCGTTGTACATCAGGCCGACGAACACCCCGGTGGTGCTGCCCCGCACCGACTCGGGTGCGATGCCCGCCCGTTCGAGCGCCTCCCAGGCCGTCTCCAGCAGCAGGCGCTGCTGCGGGTCGGTGGCCAGGGCCTCGCGCGGCGACATCCGGAAGAACCCGGCGTCGAAGTCGGCCGCGTCGGTCAGGAAGCCACCGCGCGTGACGTAGCTGGTGCCCACCCGGTCGGGGTCCGGGTCGAACAACTCGTCCAGCGGCCAACCCCGGTCGGTGGGGAACTCGGTGATGGTGTCCTGCCCGGCGGCCACCACCCGCCAGAGGTCCTCGGGGCTGCTGATCCCGCCGGGGTAGCGGCAGGCCATGCCCACGATCGCGATCGGCTCGGTGGCCTGGCGGGCGGGCGGCGGCGGGCTCGCGGCCCCGCCGGCGAGGTGCTCGGCGACCGCGCGGGGCGTGGGGTGGTCGAAGACCAGGGACGGCGGCAGGGCGAGGCCCAGCTCCGCGCCCAACCGGTCGCGTAGGCGCACCGTGCCGAGCGAGTCCAGGCCGGCCTCGACGAACGGCTGGTCCGCCCCGGGCTCCCGGCCGGTGATCCCCGCGGTCTCCCGCCGGACCGCGTCGAGCAGGTACTGGAAGCGCAGCCGCCGCCGCACCGGCTTGCCCGAGGAGGTCTGCGGGATCCGGCTGACCGGGCGGATCCCGGCCGGCACCCGGTGCGGTGGCAGCCGGCGGCGGGCGTGGGCGAGCAGCGTCGCCGGGTCCACCTCGCCCACCACGTAGGCGACCGGCACCTCACCGAGCACCGCGTCGGGCTCGCCCGCCACGGCCACCTCCCGGACGCCCGGGCAGCCGGCCAGCACCCGCTCGATCTCGGCCGGGTGGATGTTCTCCCCACCCCGGATGATCATCTCGCCGGCCCGCCCGGTCACCACCAACCGGCCGCCCTCCTCCCGGCCGAGGTCCCCGGTGGCCTGCCAGCGACCGGCGCCGGGCAGCCGCAGCTGGATCTCGCCGTCCACCACCCGGGTGTCGATCCCGGGCAGCACGACGCCGTCGACGGCGATCTTCCCGGCGGCCTCCGTGCTGCCGTAGCCGTCGTGCAGCTCGCGGCCGAAGCTGCGGCGGAACCGGGCCCGCAGCTCCTCCGGCAGCGGGGCCCCGGCCGACAGGCAGCGCGGCGGCAGCGGCGCCCCGACGTCCAGGAGCTGGCCGAAGACCGTCGGCACGCCGCCCAGCGCCGTGAACGGCAGCCGGCGGAGCAGGGCGGCGGCCCGGTCCGGCGTGAAACGGTCCATCAGGTAGGCGCTCGCGCCCAGGGAGAGGACGCCCACCAGGCACATCGAGTGTCCGAAGGCGTGGAACAGCGGCAGCGGCCAGAGCAGGTGGTCGTCGCCGGACATGCCCAGCAGCCCCCGGTAGGCGTGCTCCGCCGACCGCAGCCAGGCCCGCTGCGTGGACGGCACGCCCTTCGGGTCCCCGCTGGTCCCCGAGGTGTAGTGCAGCCAGGCGGGTTCGTCCGGCCCGAGGTCGTCACGCGGCGGCGTGCCGGTGGGCGCGAGCAGCTCGTCGACGGTCAGCACGCCGACCCCGGCCACCCGCCGGACCTGCGCCAGGTGTTCGCGGTCGGTGACCACCACGGCGGCACCGCTGTCGGCCAGCCGGTACCGGAGCTCGTCGTCGGCGCTGCGCGGGTCGAGCGGGACGCCCACCGCCGACGCCCGGCAGACGCCGAGCGTTGCCGTGACGGCGGGCACTCCGCTGCCCAGGTACAGCGCCACCCGGCTTCCGCGGTCGACCCGCAGGTTGCCGGCCACCCGGGCGGTCCGGCGGGCGAGCTCCCCGTAGCCCACCGCGCCGTCGGCGTCGGCGAAGGCGATCTTCTCCTGGTGATCCGTCGCGTGACGGAGGATCAGCTCATGCATGCGACACCTCTGCACCTCGGCGATTCGGGCACGACCGACTCGCAGCATGCCTTCTGACGAACCGACGTCCATGGGTTCCTCAGAACTTACCGCAATCGCCCGCACCGGGCTCACCGGGCGGGCATCGAGGCGGGTTGTAAGATCACCGAAACATCCGTGCCTGGGAGCGGGGAGCGATGAGCGAGCGTCCTGACCCCGTGCGCTTCAACCTGCTGGGGCCGGTGAACGTCGTCCTCGCGGACGGCCGGGTGGTGTTGCCCTCGGGCGGTCCGCGCGCCGTCTTGGTGCTGCTGCTGGCGAACGCCGACCGGGTCGTGTCGGTGGAGCAGCTGGCGTCGGCGGTGTGGGGCGAGCACCGACCGTCCACCGCGGCCGCCGGGCTGCGCAACCACGTGCTGCGCCTGCGCCGGATGCTCGGTGACGACGCGGGGCTGCGGCTGCGCACCGTGGCGCCGGGCTACCTCATCACCACGGGTCCCGGCGAGCTGGACGTGGCGGACTTCCTCGAGGGGTGCCGGCTCGGCGCGGAGCAGTTGCGCGCGGGTGAGGTCGCGACGGCGCGGCAGACCCTGAGCACCGCCCTGGAGCTGTGGCGCGGCGCGCCGTTCGCCGACCTGCCGCCCTGCGTGGACGGCGCCGCCCAGGCCCACCAGCTCGACGAGACCCGGATGAAGGCCTGGCAGGACCGGGTCGACGCGGACCTGCGGCTGGGCCGGCACCGGGAGCTGGTCGCCGAACTGCGCGGGCTCACCCGGGCCCACCCGCTGCGGGAGGCACTGCACGGGCAGCTGATGCTGGCGCTGTACGGTGCCGACCGCCAGGCCGAGGCGCTCGCGGTGTACCAGGAGCTGCGCAAGCGTCTGGTCGCGGAGCTCGGGGTCGAGCCCTCGGCGCAGGTGGTGGACCTCCAGCTCCGGATCCTCGCCGCGGACCCCTCGCTGCTCGAGCCGGCGGAGCGGTCCGGGAGCGGCGCGACCGTGCCGGGCCCGGACGGGAGGTCGGTCGGTCAGGCTGCGCCGTGCAGCTCGGTGAAGGCCTGG
>NZ_JBNQTI010000210.1:0-12373 GCF_050325825.1 Kitasatospora sp. LaBMicrA B282 | reverse complement strand
GCCGGCGGTGGGCGGTGCGGTGGTGGCGGGGCTCGGGCTCGGGCTCGGCCCGGCGGTCGGGGCCGCCGAGTCGGTGGGCAGCGCGGGCAGCGTCGGCAGCGCGGTGGCGCGGGCTGGCAGCGGCAGCGCCCGCGGCGGCTCGAACGCCGAGTCGGACAGCACGCTGCTGACGCCCAGCCAGGACAGCACCACCCCGGCCGTGGTGGCCAGCGCCCAGGCTCCCGTCTGTACCAATCCGCTACGCATCGCCCGCCATCCTGCCCCATCCGGGATGCCGCCGGCACGACGGGATGCCGTAGCGTGCAGGGCCATGGCAACTGTCCTGGTGGTCGAGGACGACCCGTTCGTCCGCTCGGCCCTGATCCGGCACCTGTCCGAGTCCGGGCACGCGGTGCGCAGCGTCGGCACCGCACTGGAGGCGTTGCGCGAGGTCGCCCAGGTCGGCTGCGACCTGGTCATCCTCGACCTCGGCCTGCCCGACCTGGACGGTGGCGAGGCGCTCAAGATGATCCGCGGCCTGACCAACGTGCCGGTGATCATCTCCACCGCCCGCGACGACGAGGCGGAGATCGTCCGGCTGCTCAACGACGGCGCGGACGACTACCTGGTCAAACCCTTCTCCGGCGAACACCTGACCGCGCGGATGACCGCCGTGCTGCGCCGCCTCGGCGGCGGTCTGGCGCCGGTCACCCAGGTGCTGCGGGTCGGCGGGCTGGCGATCGACGTCCAGCGGCGGGAGGCGGTGCTGGACGGGCAGGCGCTCGACCTGACCCGCCGGGAGTTCGACCTGCTGGCCTTCCTGGCCGCCCGGCCCGGCGTGGTGGTGCCGCGCAAGGAGATCCTGGCCGAGGTCTGGCGGCAGACCTACGGCGGCGACCAGACCATCGACGTCCACCTCTCCTGGCTGCGCCGCAAGCTCGGCGAGACCGCCGCCGAACCGCGCTACCTGCACACCGTGCGGGGCGTCGGGGTCCGGCTGGAGGCACCGGACCCGACGCCGGCGCCGGCACGGTCGGGCGACCGGGCACCGGACCGGGCCGCGGCGGAGCCCCGGCCGTGACAGCGCGCGGCGGTCCCCGGGCGGGGGCCGGTCCGTCGCTGCGCTGGGTGCTGGTCCGGGCCGCGGTGGCCGGGACCACGATGGTCGCGCTGGCCTTCCTGATCCCGCTCGGCCTGGTGGTGCAGAAGACCGCCCGGGAGCGCGCCTTCACCGCCGCCGACCGGCAGTGCGCTGCGCTCGGCCCGGCGCTGGCCATCACCACCGACCAGGGCGACCTGGCCCGGGCCCTGGCCAGCACCGACTCCGGCGCGCAGGGACGGCTCGCGGTGCACCTGCCGCCCGCCGCGGGCGGCACGGCGGTCACCGCCGAGCAGGTGATCGGCACCGCGCGGGCCACCCCCACCGACATCGCGGACGCCGCCCGGGGCCGGGTGCTCACCGTCAAGGTGCCCGGCGGCTACGCCCGGCTGCAGCCGGTCGCGGTGGCGCCCGCCAAGATCGCCGTGGTCGAGGTGTACGTCGCCGACGCCGACCTCACCCGCGGGGTCGGCACCGCCTGGCTGGTCCTCTCGCTGGTCGCGCTCGGCCTGGTGGCGATCGCCGTGCTGGTCGCCGACCGGACCGGCGCCCGGCTGGTCGGCGCCGCCCGCCGGCTGGCCGGCGCCGCCCGGGCCCTGGGCACCGGCGACCTCGCGCTGCGGCTGCCGGTCGAGGGCCCGCAGGCCGACGGCAGCCCCGCCGAACTGCGCGAGGCCGCCGCCGCGTTCAACGCGATGGCCGACCGGGTGGTGCACCTGCTCGCCGCCGAACGGGAGTTGGCCGCCGACCTGTCGCACCGGCTGCGCACCCCGCTGACCGTGCTCCGGCTCAACGCCGCCTCGCTCGGTGACGGCGACGCCGCCGAGGCCACCCGGCACGCGGTCGCCCAACTGGAGCGCGAGGTCGACCAGATCATCCGCTCGACCCGCCGCACCCCCGGCGGGGCCGCGGCCCGCACGGTCGGCTGCGACGCGGCCGAGGTGATCCGCGAACGGGTCGGCTTCTGGTCCGCGCTGGCCGAGGACGAGGGACGCCGCTGGCAGCTGCACGGCGCGGACGCCCCGGCCCGGGTGCCGGTGCCGCCCGGCGACCTGGCCGCCACGCTGGACGCGCTGCTCGGCAACGTGTTCCGGCACACCGCCATCGGCACCGCCTTCTCGGTGGACGTGCTGGCCACCG
The DNA here is from genome assembly GCF_050325825.1 of Kitasatospora sp. LaBMicrA B282. Classification (NCBI taxonomy): domain Bacteria; kingdom Bacillati; phylum Actinomycetota; class Actinomycetes; order Kitasatosporales; family Streptomycetaceae; genus Kitasatospora; species Kitasatospora sp. LaBMicrA B282. The sequence continues at coordinate 10,155 of NZ_JBNQTI010000210.1, read as the reverse complement.
AGCGGGCGGTGATCGTGCTGGTCGGCGACGCCGGCGCCGGGTTCGACGACCCCTCGGCCGCGCTGCGCCGGGGCGGTGGGCACGGCGGCGAGGGGTCCACGGGGCTGGGGCTGGACATCGTCCGCAAGCTGGCCGAGGCGACCGGCGGCGACCTGGCGCTCGGGCGGTCGGCGGTGCTGGGCGGCGCCGAGATCCGGTTGCGGCTGGGCACCGGGCCGGCGGACGGTGCGGCCCCCGCGGGGCGGCGGCTGGGGCGCGGGCGGCGCGGCGGGCGGGCGGGGTGACGGGTCGGGGATGGGCTGGGTGACGGGTCGGCTGACGGTCGTGGGACGGGTCGGCTGACGTGGGGAGGACGGATCCCACGGGTCGGACGGGTTCCTTAACGGCTGCCTAAGGGACGGCTACCCGTGTCTGAGCAGGCGATTTCCGGGCTCGGCGGGGCGCTAGCGTCGGCGACGCCGGGCGTGAGGGCGCCCGGCACCCCTTCCCCCGTACGGTAGTTGAGGAGTCCCATGACGAAGCAGCCCACCCGCCGCGTCGGTCACCGCAGGCGCGGGCGCAAGGGCCTGGTGCTCGGGGCGAGCGCGGTCGCCGCGGCCGTGGTGGCCGGCGGGGTCGCGGTGCTGGCGTCCGGCGCCAGTGCGGCCTCGCTCGGCGCGGTCTACAGCCGCACCAGCGTCTGGGACACCGGCTACACCGGCCAGTACCTGGTCACCGACGCCAACTCCACCCCGATCGACGGCTGGAAGCTCAGCTTCGACCTGCCGGCCGGTGCGAAGATCACCTCGCTCTGGAACGCGGACTTCACCGCGTCCGGTCAGCACGTCACGGTGGCCCCGCAGTCCTGGAACAGCAGGCTGACGCCCGGTCAGAGCGTGGACGTGGGCTTCGTGGTGGAGGGCAGCGGCGCCGCGCAGGCGGAGCCGGGGAACTGCCTGATCGACGGCGCCTCGTGCCGCACCGGGGAGGGGCCGACGCCGGTGCCGTCGGGGCGGCCGACCGGTGCGCCGACGCCGGCGCCGACGGTCGTGCCGTCGTCGCCGACCGCGTCGCCCACCCCGACCCTGGTGCCGACTCCGACCGCCACGCCCACGGCCGCACCGACCCCTACCCCGGTGCCGACCCCGACCGCTGTGCCGACTCCCACCCCCGTGCCGACGACCCCTGCCCCGGCCGGCGGCGGCGCCGGCTTCGCGCCGTACGTCGACACCTCGCTCTACCCGCCCTACGACCTGGTGGCCACCGCCAAGGCCGACGGGGTGAAGAACTACACCCTGGCCTTTGTCGTCTCCGGAGGCGGCTGCGTGCCCAAGTGGGGCGGCGTCAGCGACCTCACCGCGGACCCGGTGGCGGCCCGGATCGGCGCGCTGCGGGCGCTCGGCGGCGACGTCCGGGTCTCCTTCGGCGGCGCCAACGGCAGCGAGCTGGCCACTGCCTGCTCCTCGGCGGGCGACCTGGCCGCCGCCTACCAGCAGGCGATCGACGCCTACGGCCTGACGAAGATCGACTTCGACGTCGAGGGCGGCGCGCTCGCCGACACCGCCGCCAACACCCGCCGCGACCAGGCGATCGCCCAGCTCCAGCAGACCGCGGCCGCCAAGGGCCGGACGCTGGACGTCTCCTTCACCCTGCCCGCGCTGCCCACCGGCCTGACCCAGGACGGCGTCAACCTGGTCACCGGCGCGGCGGGCGCCGGGGTGCGGATCGGCGCGGTCAACATCATGGCGATGGACTACGGCGACGGCGTGGCCCCCAACCCGAGCGGCCACATGGGCAGTTACGCCATCGACGCGGCCACCGCCACCCAGGCCCAGCTGAAGAGCGCCCTCGGCCTGAGCGACGCCGACGCCTGGCACAAGGTCGCGGTCACTCCGATGATCGGCGTCAACGACGTGGCCTCGGAGGTCTTCACCGTCGCCGACGCCCAGCAGCTGGCCGCCTTCGCCGGCAGCAAGCACCTGGCCTGGCTGGCCATGTGGTCCGCCACCCGCGACCAGCCCTGTGCCGGCGGCGCCAAGGCCTACGCCGACCCGACCTGCAGCAGCATCGCCCAGCAGCCGCAGGACTTCGCGAAGGCACTCGGGGCGTACACCGGGTGACCGGGCGGCTGCACTGAGTGCACACGAACCGGTAAGGTGATCGCCAGCCCGGCGGGGAGCCGGCGTTCTGCCCGTTCACGGGGGGTGCGGCATGGAGCTGGCCAGTCTGCGGGAGGCGAAGGTCGACGCGCTCCGCGGGGCGGCGGACGCCTACGACACGCTCCGCGGGTCCGTCGACGCGGACCTGGCCCAGTGGCAGACCGGCACCGTGGCGGCGGTCACCGCCTCCGGCTGGTGCGGCCGGGCCGCGGACCTCGCCGGGCCGGCGCTCACCAGCAGCACGAGTCGGTTGCAGGCCGCCGTCGAGGAGTTGGGTTCGATCGGCGCGAAGCTGCGGGCGGCCGCCGACGCCCTGCGGCTGGCGCAGGCCAAACTGGTGAAGGCGCTCGCCGACGCCGACGCCGAGCTGCTGACGGTCGACGACTCCGGCGACGTCCGCTGGGGCCCGCCGACCCGGCCGGACGACCAGGACGACCCCGCTCACTGGAACGCCCGGCAGCAGGCGGCCGCCGAAGGCGTGAGCCGGCGGATCCAGGCCGCGCTGGCCGAGGCGACCGCCGAGGACCAGGACCTGGCCCAGGCGCTCCGCCACTTCACCGCCAACGCGACCGGCGGCGCCGGGCCCGACCCGGCGGCCGCGGCCGCGGACCAGGCGCAGACCCGGCTCGACGGGATGCACCCCGAGTACCTGCAGGGCATGCCGCCCGCCGGGGCGCTGCCGAGCACGGTCAACGCCTGGTGGAACGCGCTGACCCCGGACGAGCAGCAGTGGTTCGTCACCGAGCACCCGCAGCAGATCGGCAACCTGGACGGGATCCCCGCCACGGTGCGGGACCAGGCCAACCGGGCCTGGCTGGCGGCGACCGTCACCGCCCTGAACCAGGAGCAGCACCCCACCCCCGAGCAGCGGCAGCAACTCGCGAAGCTGCGGCCCGTCCAGCAGCGACTCGACGCGGACGCCAAGGCCCTCGACGGCCGTCCCAGGGACTTCCTGCTCGGGATCGGCACCGAGGGCCAGGGCCGCGCGATCCTCTCCTTCGGCGACCCGGACGTCGCCACCGACATCTGCACCTACGTCCCGGGCATGACCTGCGACCCGGCCTCGCTCGGACCCGACGACGGCGCGCTCGACGGCTCCAACGAGGCGGGCAACGCCCTCTGGGCCTGGCGCTCGGCCCAGCAGAAGGAGCCGCCGGGCCGAACGGCGGCCTCGATCATCTGGCTCGGCTACGACGCCCCGCCGGCCGGGCCCCCGGTGGCCACCTGCGAACGGGCGGCGGCCGGCGCGCCCGCGTACGCGAGGTTCCTGGACGGCCTCCGCAGCACCAACGGCAGCGCCGGGCTGCCGCACCTCACCTCGATCGGCCACAGCTACGGCTCCCTGCTGGTCGGCACGGCGACGAAGCTCGCCACCCGGCCGGACAGCCGCTACCGCCCGCCGGACGACGTCGTCCTGATCGGCAGCCCCGGCGTCGGAGCGACCTCGGCCCAGGAACTCGGCCTCCCGGGCCACGTCTGGGCGGGCGCCGCCGGCAACGACCCGGTCACCCACCTCCCGGGCGCCCGCGACATCTACGCCACCGCAGCCGGCGGCGCCCTGCTCGGCCCGCTGGGCGCCGTCATCGGTCACCAGCAGGGCGACCCGCACCACCTCCCCTTCGGCCAGGACCCGGCCGGCAAGGGCTTCGGCGCCAACCGCTTCACCGTCGACGACCACAGCGCAGGCCTCGACGTGGTCGCCGCCCACCTCAAGTACCTGACCCCGGTCAACGGCGGCCCGTCCCTGGCCAACATCGGCAACATCGTCACCGCCCACTACGCCCAGGTCCAACGCGAGCCCGGCCGGTGAAGCGAACGCGGGAGATCGGCCGTTCGCTCTCGGTGGTCGCCGCACCGGCTTGTGCACAGGGTGACCGGGCGACTGCTTCGCGTCAGGACGAACCGGTAAGGTGATCGCCAGTTCGGCGGGGAGCCGACGTTTTGGCTGTTCACGGGGGTGGGGCATGGAGCTGGCCAGTCTGCGGGACGCAAAGATCGGTGATCTGTACGGCGTGGCGGGTGCGTACAACACGCTGACCGATGCGTTGACGACCCACACCGCCGACTGGACGAGCGGCACTGTCCAAGCCGTGCAGGGCTCGGGCTGGACCGGTCAGGCCGCCGAGACCGCCCAGGCCTCGCTCGCCGCCACCGACGACAAGTTGCAGGCCGCTGGTCTGGAACTCGGCACGATCTACGGCCAACTGTGCAACGGCGCGGACGCACTCCAACTCGCCCAGTCCAAACTCCTCCAGGCACTCGCCGATGCCGAGGCCCAGGGCTTCTCGGTGAATGACTGTGGTGCTGTCAGCTGGCCGCCGCCGGCACCCGGCCAACGCCATGACGACCCGGCCGACTGGCAGGCCCGACAGCAGTCGGCCGCCGATGCGATCAGCACCCGGATCTCCGGTGCCCTGGCCGAAGCGACCACGGCCGACCAGGCGCTCGCCGCCACGCTGAAGTCCTTCACCGACCGCGCGACCAACGGGAGTGGTCTCGACCTGCAGACCGCGAACGCCGACCGGTACCAGTCCGACTTCGGGCTCGCCACGCCTGCCTATCTGCAGGGCGTTCCGGCCGGCAGTGCCGGCCCGGCCGAGTGGAACTCCTGGTGGAAGGGGCTGACCCCGGCCGAGCAGCAGTGGTTCATCGCCAACCATCCGGACCTGCTGGGGAACCAGGACGGGATCCCGGCGGCGGTGCGGGACCAGGTGAACCGGGCCTGGCTGACGAACCAACTGGCCCCGATCGACCAGAAGGTGGCGCACGGCACCCCGCTGACCGCGACGGAGCAGGACGCGCTCAAGAAGCTGGGACCGATCCGCGACCGGCTCAACGATGACGCGAACTACACCACCGACCAGCCCAGGGACTACCTGTTGGGCATCGGCACCGAGGGGCAGGGCCGCGCGATCATCTCGTTCGGCGATCCGGACACCGCCACCGACATCTCGGCGTACGTGCCGGGCATGACGTCGGACCCGAGCTCGTTGAAGCCTGGGCGCAACATCACCGACGGGTCGAACGAAGCCGAGAACACGCTCTGGGCCTGGCGCTCGGCCCAGGCCAAGGAGTCACCCGGAGGGCGTGCGGCCGCCATCGTCTGGCTCGGTTACGACGCGCCGCCGGGGAACCTGGCCGTGGGAGAGGTCGCATCGGCGGACCGCGCGGACAGTGGCGCACCCGCGTTCGCGAAGTTCGTCACCGGACTGCGGGCGACCAACGGCACCGCGCACGTCACCTCGATCGGCCACAGCTACGGGTCGCTGCTGGTCGGAACTGCCACCAAGCTGTCGACCCAGCCCGGCAGCACCTACCGGCCACCCGACGACGTGGTCCTGATCGGCAGTCCCGGTGCCGGCGTCAACAGCGCAGCGGACCTCCGGCTTCCGGGCCACGTCTGGGTCGGGGCTGCTGACAACGACATGGTGACCCACACGCCCTCGCGCGCCGATGTGCTGGCCGGGGCGATCGGTGGCCCGGTCGGCTTGTACATCGCGCACAAGTTCGATCCGCGCGCCGGCTGGTACGGCACCGATCCGGCCAGTGCCGATTTCGGTGCCCAGCGCTTCGCTGTCGACGACAGCAGTTGCCCGAATCCGATCGACGCCCACCTGAAGTACCAGACACCCGGCAACGGCGGTCCGTCGCTGAACAACATCGGTGCCATCGTCGCCGGTCAGTACGGACAGGTGCAGCGGGAGGATCGGCGATGAGGGTACGACGGGTGAGCCAGCGGCGAGGGTGCCTCGGGGTGGCCGTCGGCATCGTCCTCGTGCTCGCCCTCGGGGCGTGGTTCCTCGGCAACGGCTACGGTCCACTGGCCCACTACGACGAACCGACGATGAGTCCGGGACAGGCACGGGCCAGGATCGACCAACTCGTCAGCCGGACGATGGCGGGGATCTCGCCCGCGCCGACCTACTGCAACTTCTCGTACGCCTCCGAGCGCGACTCGGCTCACTGGGACGGCGAGCCCAGCAGGCTCTCCGACCTGATGGGCAGCCTCGACATCTGCACGAGAATCTCGCCCGCCAGGGTCCCGGTGCTGCTCGACCAGATCACCAAGGCTTGGCAGGGCCTGAGCAGCGTTCCGGTGACCCAGGGGGCCCCGAACCGGAGCGGCTACCCGCCGACCGTGGCCACGCTGAACGCACAGGTCCCCGGCGTGTACATGAGTGTCCAGGTGTTGGCGCCCGTGGCGTCCGGAGCCACGCAGTCCGAGACCGTGGAGTTCCTGTTCCACGCCTACGGCGTCCGCTACCAGCCCACCCACGACTACAAGCTCCCGGGCCCGGCTCCCACAAGCAGTCCGCCGGCCCCGGCCGACGACCCCTACTGGTCCCACTGAACCGGAGGCACTCCCCATGACCAGCAATCCCGGCTCGGGCTTCGTCGTGCATCCGGACGCCCTCACCGGTGCCGGGCAGAACGCGCAGACGGTCGGGGGGCGCATCCCCGAGGAGGCGAAGGGGGTCGGGCCGGCGAGTGATGCCGGGGTGGCGGGGCTGGCGGGCTTCGCGAGTGCGCAGGCGTTGCAGGAGTGCACCGCGGCCTGGCAGGGGGTGCTGAACGCGCTGGCCGGCGAGCTGGGCGGGCAGGGGCAGAACCTCGTCACCACGGCGCAGAACTACCGGTCCGCCGACGCGTCCGCGGCCGCCGCGCTGCCCGCTCCGGCGGGTGGGGGTGACCCGTTCGCGGTTCCGCGACCCGCGGCTGCGGGCGGCGGGGATCCGTTCGCGATCCCGCGGCCCGCTGCGCCGCCGCCCGTGCGGGACCCGTTCGCGGTGGCCGGGCCGGCGGGCGGGCGGTGAGTCGGGGGCTCGTTCGAACCGTCGCGCGGGGAGGGCCGTCCGTTATTGTCGATGGCTGGTCTACCGACCGAGTGGCGGGATGGAGCGGGCAGTGACAACGGTGCAGCAGGACTCGCGGGCGGCGGCGCAGGCCGGGCCCGGGTCGGTCCCCTCCGACGCCCCGGCCTGGCGCCGCTGGGTGGCCGAGCCGATACGTGCGGTGCGGGAGGCGCCGCGGGAGCGGATGCGCCAGGCGCTGAAGATCGCCGCGGTGTCGCTGCTCGCCTACGCGGTGGTGCGGCACTTCATCGGGACCTCGATGGTGGACATGATCGTCTACCGGGCCGAGGGCGGCGTCGTCGCGCACGGGCACGACCTCTACGCGCTGCGGGTCACCAAGTGGAACCTGCCGGCGACCTACCCGCCGTTCGCCGCGATGCTCTTCACCCCGACCGCCTACCTGCCGGTGCCGTTCCTGCGGGTGGCGGTCACGGCCGGGAACCTGGCGCTGCTCGGGCTGGCCGCGCTGCTGTCGTTCCGGCTGGCGGGCTGGCCGCGCCGGGAGCTGCGGCCGGTCGGGGTGGTGCTGGTCGCCGGGCTCGGGGTCTGGCTGGAGCCGATCTTCACCACGCTGCGGTACGGCCAGATCAACCTGATCCTGCTCTGCCTGGTGCTCTGGGACCTGACCACGCCGGACCACCGGCGCTCGAAGGGCATCGGCATCGGCATCGCCGCCGGGATGAAGCTCACCCCCGGGCTGTTCGCCGTCTACCTGCTGCTGACCGGCCGGATCCGGGCCGCGGTCGTGTCAGGGCTCACCTTCCTCGGCACCTTCCTGATCGGCGCCCTGGTGCTGCCGAGCGCGACCTGGGGCTTCTGGACCAAGTACCTCTACGACTCGTCCCGGGTCGGCAAGACCGAGATCGTCGACAACCAGTCGCTGCGCGGGGTCGCCGCCCGCTTCCTGCACCACGCCAACCCGGGGCTGCCCGCCACCGCGGTGGCCGCGCTGGTGGCCGTGGCCGGGCTGGCGATCGCGGTCGCCGCCCACCGCAGCGGGCGCCGGCTGCCGCGGTTCGAGGCCTGGGGCGTCTGCGTCACCGCCGTCACCGCCGTGCTGATCTCGCCGATCAGCTGGACCCACCACTGGATCTGGTGCGTGCCGGTCCTGGTGCTGCTGGCCGCCGAGGCCGACCACGAGCGGACCCGCCCGGCGGCCGTCCGGCGACGGCGCTGGCGGGTGGTCTTCTGGATGACGCTGGCCGGGTTCTGCTCCTTCTCGATGTGGCTGGTGCCGCACAAGGGCATCACCAACCTGCAGATGAACCTGTTCAAGCAGGTGCCCGCGGGGATGTACCCGTGGATCGGGCTCTGCTTCCTGGTGGTGGCCGCGCTGCGGGTGCGGTCGCGGCGGCGGGTGGCCGGGCAGTCGCCGGTGCCGCTCGGGGTGCCCGGGCAGCGGCCGGGCGGCCAGGACGGGTCCGCCCCGGCCGGTCAGCGCACCCCCGCGGCGCGCTGACCCCGACCACCGTGACCGGCGCCGCTGCCGCGGCTGCCGTGACCACTGGCCACCCGCTCAGGCCAGCAGGTCGGCGAGCGAGCCCTCCAGGTCGAGCACGCTCAGCTCGCTGCCCGGCGGCACCAGGCGGTGCGCCCGCTCCAGCCAGGCGGCCACGGCCGGCAGCGGGGCCTCCAGCAGCGCGTCCCCGCCGGGCGAGGTGAGCGCGAAGCAGAGCACGCTGTGCCGCCCCGCCCGGGTCGGCCAGATCCGCACGTCGCCCTGCCCGCACGCCCGGAAGGTGCCCTCCACCAGCAGCTCGCGGGCGAACACCCAGGTCACCGGGGCCCCGGTGTCCAGGTGGAAGGTGATGTGCACGGCGAAGGGGTCGTGGCTGCCGTAGGAGAACCGGGCCGGCACCGGGATGCTGCGCTCGGGGGAGAGCACCAGGTGGAGTTCCAGTTCCAGCTCCACCACGGTCGGGCTGATGTCCATGTCGCTGCGTCCTCTCGGTCGGCGCCGAGCCCCTGGCGGGCCCGGACATCTGGAGAGAGCGCGTTGCCGCCCGGTTCTTACACGCGTTTCTCGCACAGGTTCACGGAGGTGCGGCCGAGGTGTTGTGCGCCGCCGGTGGGTGGCGCGCGGGCGTGATCACACGCCGGGGTCGCACGGACAGACCACAGAGGTCAGCCAACCGGGTCGGGCCCCGCGCTGTCCCGGCAATCGGCAACTTCCATCGGAGTGGGTCCGGAAGTACTACCCTTTGTGACTGCCCGGCGACGTGGCGTGCGCCCCGCCGGAGGCCCTCAGGAGAGTAGATCTGCATGTCGGACCAGCCGTTGGTCGCCAGCGTGGACACCGCCGCGGTCCCCGCGCCCGGTTACTACCCGGACCCCTCGGTACCGGGGTTCGTCCGCTACTGGAACGGCGCCACCTGGGTCCCCGGGACCAGCCGCCCGGCGCCGGCCGAGGGCGAGGTGCTGGTGGCGCCGGCGTTCGCCGCCCGGCCCGCCGTGCGGCCGAACGCGCGCTACATCCCGCCGCCCTCGGTGCCGCAGCCGGCGCCGGTGGTGGAGCCCGCGGTGGCGGTCGAGCCGGTGGCGGGGGTCGAGCCTGCGGCGGTGGTCGAGTCCGCGGCGGCGCCCACGGTGGTCGGAGCGCCGGTGGTCGGAGCGCCGGTGGTCGGGGCGCAGGCGGCGGGGGCCCCGGCGGACGCACCGGATGCGGTGGTGGAGACCGGCCCGGTGTTCCTGGACCAGACCTCGGCCGGGGCGGTCTTCACCATGGCGCCGCTGGAGGAGGCAGCGCCGGGCGGCGGGGGCTGGCAGGTCGACGCGCGGGAGCAGCCCGGGCTGCTGGAGACCGGGAGCGGGCCGCGCTGGGTGTCCTGGGGGCGGCTCGGGGACGCGCCGGCGCCGGCGGCGGAGGCAGGGGGAGGGTCGACGGGTTCGTCCGCGGTGGAGCCGGCGCCCGAGCCGGAGGCGCGGCCGGCGGTGCCCGCGGCCCGGTCCGGCGGGGCGCCGGTGCGGGAGGGCGGGCGGTCCGGGGCGGCCTCGACGGCCGGTGCCCGGTCCGGTGGCGGCGCAGCGTCGGCGCGGTCGGCGGCGGTGGCGGTGCCGGCTCGGAGCGGGAAGTCGGTCCAGCCGACGTCCCGCGCCGGGGCGACCGCGGCCACCACGGCAGCCAGGACGAGCTCCCCCCCCGCGACGGCCCGGCCGGCCAGGTC
>NZ_JBNQTI010000209.1:0-12378 GCF_050325825.1 Kitasatospora sp. LaBMicrA B282 | reverse complement strand
GCTCATGCAGTCCGGCCAACCCGTTTGACCAGCGACGAGCATCAACCTCGGATATGTCCCCACCCATGAACAGCCCAACGAGCGAACCCGACAACCGTCACGGTAAGCACCGTTGCAGTACTAAACCCCGTCGAACCGGAACGCCGCCGTCCCGGTGCAGCCCAGTGCCAGCTCCAGCCGCTCCCGGCTGTAGCGGTCCAGCTCGGGCAGCGCGTCCTGGGTGAACCAGCCGACCTCCAGCGACTCCTCGTCGTTCACCCGGGCCTCGCCGCCCACCGCCCGGCAGCGGAAGGTGAGTTCGAGGTACCGGGTGTGGTCGCCGTTCGGATAGGTGACCGGCGGCGAGACGGTGACCGAGGTGAGCAGCTCGGGCACCGCGACCACCCCGGTCTCCTCCAGGCACTCGCGCACCGCCGCCTCGGCCGGCTGCTCGCCCGGATCGATGATGCCGCCGGGCAGCGCCCAGCCCCCGGTGTCCGCACGGCGGCCGAGCAGCACCCGGTCCAGGTCGTCCAGGACCACCACACAGGCGGCGGAGAGCCAGAGCGGTCGGTGGCCGACCAGGGCGCGCAGTTCGGCGAGGAACGGGGGAATGGCCATGACCGGCAGGGTAGTCGGACCCGCGGCCACCAGGCGGCGCCGGCCCGGCGGCAGCGGGGGCACGGCCCGGCGCAGGCGCGGATCCGGCGGCGCCACGGGGGGACTCGGCGCCACCGGGAGATTCACACCGCCCCCACCGGCCCGCGATGATGGGAGGTCGACGTACCACGAGGAGTGGTCAGCGACCACGGAGAGTTGAGCCCATGTCGGATCAGCACGTGACCGAGTCCGAGGTGATCGTGGTCGGCGCCGGCCCCACCGGACTGCTGCTCGCCGGTGACCTGGCCGCCGCAGGCATCCGGGTCGCCCTGCTGGAGAAGCGCGGCGAGGAGTCCAACCTGACCCGCGCCTTCGCCGTGCACGCCCGCACCCTGGAGCTGCTGGACGCCCGCGGACTGGCCGAGGAGTTGATCGCCACCGGCACCCCGCTGGACCGGCTGCGGTTCTTCGGCAAGCTGCGGATCGACCTGTCCAAGCTGCCCTCGCGCTTCCCGTTCGTCCTGGTCACCCCGCAGTCGCAGACCGAACGGGTGCTCCAGGAGCGGGCCCTGAAGGCGGGCGTGGTGCTGCTGCGCGAGCACCAGGTGACCGGGCTGCGCCAGCACACCGACCACGTCGTGCTCACCGTGCAGACGCCCGAGGGGCCGGTCAGGCACCGGGCGCAGTACGTGGTCGGGACCGACGGGGTGCACAGCTCGGTGCGCGAGCTGGTCGGGATCCCGTTCCCGGGCGAGTCGGTGGTGAGCTCGGTGCTGCTGGCCGACGTCCGGCTGACCGAGGCGCCGCACGACGTGTTCACCGCCGGCGCGACCGCGGACGGCTTCGGCTTCCTGGCCCCCTTCGGGGACGGCTGGTACCGGGTGATCGCCTGGGACCGGACCCGCCGGCTGCCGGACGACGCGCCGGTGGAGCTGGCCGAGATCGCCGACATCGCGCGCCGCACCCTGGGCGCCGACTACGGCCTGCACGAGGCCCGCTGGATGTCCCGCTTCCACAGCGACGAGCGCCAGGCGCCGCGCTACCGGGACGGCCGGGTGCTGATCGCCGGGGACGCCGCGCACTGCCACTCGCCGGCCGGCGGGCAGGGCATGAACACCGGGATGCAGGACGCCGCCAACCTCTCCTGGAAGCTGGCCGCGGTGGTCCGCGGCCGGCAGCCGGAGAGCCTGCTGGACAGCTACCAGAGCGAGCGCCACCCGGTGGGCAAGATGGTGCTGCGCAGCTCGGGGGCGCTGATCCGGCTCGGCCTGGCCCAGAGCGCGGCCGCCCGCGCCGTGCGGGCGGCGGTCACCACGCTGGCCGGCGCGCTCGACCCGGTGCTGGACCGCGGCGCGCGGCTGGTCTCCGGGCTCGGCTTCAGCTACCCGACCGAGCCCGGCTCGCACCCGCTGGCCGGGCGCCGGATGCCCGACCTGCGGCTGGCCCAGGACGCCCCGAACCGACCGGCCCGGCTCTACGAGGCGCTGCGGGCCGGCCGCTTCGTGCTGGTCAGCGCCGACGAGCGGGCCCCCGGTGGGAGTTCGCCGTTCGGCGGCCTGGAGCCGGCCACCACCGAGCCGTGGCAGGACCGCCTGGTGTTCGCCGCCCCGGCCGACCCGCACGGCAAGCTGCGCGCCACCGTGCTGCTGGTCCGCCCGGACGGCTACGCGGCCTGGGCGGCGGCCGACCCGAGCCGGGCCGAGCTGCGCACCGCGCTCACCCACTGGCTCGGTGCGCCCACCGAACCCGGCCGGGGGGCCTGAGCGTGGCCGGGCGGTTCGACCGGCTGCGGGCCCGGGTGGTCCGCGCGCTGCCGCCGCGGCGCACCCCGCACCACGCGCGGCAGAACCCGGAGATCAAGGGTGGTCCGTACGGCTTCCGGCCGGCCGAACTGGGCACCTTCCCGGCCGCCGGCTGCCCGGTCACCGCGCCGCGGGACGAGGGCGGCTGAGCGGACGGCAGCGACCCGGCACCTTCCCCCCGCCCGACCCGGCACCTTCCCCCGCCCCCACCGGCCCCGGGCCGCCGCACCGTCGGCGCCCGGGGCCTCGACCGTTCCGACACAAAGGTCTGGACCAGCCATTAACTGTATGACCTGGCGGCCATTCAGTTCACATTCGGAAAATCAACACTTGACTGTTATTTGGGAGTTCATTACCTGATTATTGCTCAGCTCCCAGGAAACTTATGGGATCTTCTTATCAGCGTTTCCGACCCCACAGAACGCCTGACCCCTGCCGGCCCTGCGCGCCGGCCAGAGGAGGATCCCGTGCGCCCTCGTCCGCTCGCGCTCGCCGCCGCGATAGCCCTGCTGCCGCTCTGCGCGGCCTCGCTCTCGGTCACCGCGGCCCAGGCCGCCACCCCCAACGCGGCCGCCCCGCTGATCGCGCTGCCCAACACCGTGACCCCGGCGGTGGCCCACGCACAGAAGCAGGGTGACGTCCCGGCCGCCCAGCAGCTGTCGGTGGCGGTCAGCCTCAAGCTGCGCAACGCGGCGGAGCTGGACAAGTTCCTGGCGGACGTGGCGAACCCGGCCTCCCCGGTCTACGGCCAGTACCTGACCCCGCAGCAGTTCGCCGACCGCTACGCCCCCACCGAGGCCGACGTGGCCAAGGTCCAGGCCTACCTGAGCGCGCACGGCCTGACCGGCACGGTCAGCGCCAACCGCCAGGTGGTGGACGTCAAGGGCGACGCCGACAAGATCGCGGCCGCCTTCGGCACCCACGAGAGCGCCTACTACGACGCCTCCCAGAACAAGCAGTTCTTCGCCAACGACCAGGCGGCCAGCCTGCCGGCCGACGTGGCCTCGGTGGTGGCGGGCGTGGCGGGCCTGAACAACCACACCGTGCGCACCACCCGGCTGGCCAAGCCGAACGCGACCCCGAACGCGACCAACGCCGCCCCGAACGGCTACGGCCCGGGCCAGTACGACGGCGCCTACAACCTGAACAAGATCGGCGCGGACGGCACCGGCGTGAAGGTCGCGCTCTGGGAGTTCGACGGCTACAGCTCCACCAACCTCACCACCTACGACCACCAGTACGGTCTGACCGGCCCGGCCGTCAGCACCGTCTCGGTGGACGGCGCCAACTACGACAGCAAGCCGGGCGAGGGCCAGGGCGAGGTCGAGCTGGACAGCGAGATCGTGCGCGGCGTGGCCCCCCAGGCCACCCAGCTGGTCTACGAGGCGCCCAACAACGACCAGGGCGAGGTCGACATGGCCGCCAAGATCGTGGCGGACGACCAGGTCTCGGTCATCTCCATCTCCTGGGGCTCCTGCGAGCCGGACACCACCCAGTCGATCATGACCGCGGTGGACAACTCCTTCAAGCAGGCCGCCGCCGAGGGCATGTCGGTCTACTCGGCCTCCGGCGACGACGGCTCGCGCGACTGCACCCGCTCCACCAGCGGTGCCAACGTCAAGGCGGTCGACTTCCCGGCCTCCGACACCTACGTCACCGGCGTGGGCGGCACCAACCTCCAGGTCTCCGGCTCCGGCTACGGCTCGGAGAGCGCCTGGAGCACCGCCGGCGGCGGCGTCTCCACCGTGTTCGCCAAGCCCAGCTGGCAGACCGGCACCGGCATCGGCGGCATGCGCACCGTCCCGGACGTCTCCTCCAACGCCGACCCGAACAGCGGCTTCGCCATCTACACCCAGGGCACCAGCGGCCCGGGCTGGCAGGTCTACGGCGGCACCAGTGCCGCGGCCCCGCTCTGGTCCGGCTTCACCGCGCTGTTCAACCAGAAGGCCAAGTCGGCCGCCAAGCCGAACCTGGGCCAGGCCAACCCGGCGCTCTACCAGGTCGCCAACTCCGCCGCCTACGGCAGCACCTTCCACGACGTGACCACCGGCGCCAACCAGGACTTCACCGCCGGCACCGGCTACGACCAGGTCACCGGCTGGGGCTCGCCGGTCGCCGACGCGCTGACCAACGCGCTGCTCGGCAACGGCGGCTCGACCGGCGGCGGCAACACCGTCACCGTCACCAACCCGGGCAACCAGAGCGGCACCGTGGGCAGCGCCGTCTCGGTCCAGGTCAACGGCACCGACAGCGCCACCGGCCAGAGCCTGAGCTACTCGGCCACCGGCCTGCCGGCCGGCCTGTCGATCAGCGCCTCCGGCCTGATCTCCGGCACCCCCACCGCCGCGGGCGCCTCCACGGTCACCGTCACCGCGAAGGACTCCACCGGTGCCACCGGCACCACCACCTTCACCTTCACGGTCGCCGCGGCCTCCAGCTGCACCCCGGCCCAGCTGCTCGGCAACGCGGACTTCGAGACCGGCACCGCCGACCCGTGGCAGACCAGCTCCGGCGTGATCAACGGCGACCTGACCAGCGAGCCCGCGCACTCCGGCAACTACGACGCCTGGCTGGACGGCTACAACAGCGCCCACACCGACACCCTGTCGCAGACCGTCACCATCCCGGCCGGCTGCAAGGCCACCATGTCGTACTACCTGCACATCGACACGTCGAACCCGAGCTCGACCGCCGATGACACCCTGACCCTGACCGCCAACGGCACCGCGGTGCAGACCTTCTCCAACCTGGACGCGGCGAGCGGCTACGTGCAGCGCACCGTGGACCTGTCCGCCTACGCCGGTCAGAGCGTCACCCTGACCTTCACCGGCGCCCAGAACGGCAACGGCCAGACCAGCTTCGTCCTGGACGACACCGCGCTGAACGTCGGCTGACCACCGGCCCACGGCGCACCGACCGGCCACTGACGGTTCGCTGACCGACCACTGACCGGGCACTGACCAACCACTGACCGGTCGCTGAACGTCCGCTGAATACAACGCGTCATGACCCGGTAGCGCACTGACACCGAATTGCCGAGAATCCCAGGTCGTGAGATCCCGCCGGTATCGGGCCGCCGCCCGATACCGGCGGGATTGTTGCATTCGCGTTTCGTCGGTTTGGAGATCCGCGCAAACCGCGGTGAAAGTAATTTGTCGTGACCACTGTCATACGTACCGGTAGATGACGTAGCCTCTGGTCCCTGCGTAGTGTTCCTGCAGCTCGGTGCCGTCCCCACAACGGCACCGGGCCGGTCCTGCCGTGCCGCCCGCGAGGACGGCTCGACGGCTGGTGGGGAAGGGTGAATTCGCATGGGCTCGCATTACCCGCAGAACACCGCTCACCTCCGCCTGGTGGAGCAGCAACGGTCGCCGGGCCCCGCTGCGTTGCGCAACCTGCTGCCCGAGACCTGCTCGATCACGGCCGCCGCCGGTTTCGCCGAGACCCTGCACGGCGCCATCGAGGCCAGCGGCCTGAGCCTGGACCGGATCCGCACCGAGCTGGACCGACAGGGCGTCAGGGTCAGCGTCACCACCCTCAGTTACTGGCGGCGCGGTCGCAGCCAGCCGGAGCGGGCCTCCTCGGTGCGCGCCGTCTCGCTGCTGGAGGACCTGCTGGGGCTGCCCGAGACCGCGCTCTCCAGCCTGCTGGGTCCGCCCCGCCCGCGCGGCCGGTGGGTCGCCGGCGGTCCGCAGGACAGCCTGCCGGTCACCGCGATCTGGCCGGAGGAGCAGCGGATCGCGGAGATCTTCGCCGAGCTGGACGCCCCGCCGATCGGCGAGCTGGAGCGGCTCAGCGTGCACGACGCCTGTTACGTGGACGCCGACCGGTTCGGCCGCCAGCTGAGGACCCGTCAAGTGGTGCGGGCCACCGCCGCCGAGGTCTCCCGCTGCCTGGTGGTCCACCAGGCCGACGAGGACGCCACCGGCTGCCCCGAGCTCACCTCGGTCCGGCACGCCCGGCTCGGCCGGGTCCGGCGCGACCCGGAGATCGGGCTGCTGGTCGCCGAGCTGCTGCTGGACCGCCCGCTGAAGTTCGGCGACTGCACCGTCTTCGAGTACGAGGTCGAGCTGCCGCCGGGCGGGCCGACCACCGTCTACGGCCGGCGGTTCGCGGCGCCGGTGCGCGAGTACGTGCTCCAGGTGCACTTCGACCCGACCGCGGTGCCGGTGCACTGCGAGCGCTACGAGCGCGACCCGGGGGCGGCGGCCGACCGGGTGCGCGAGCGGCTCTGGATCGGCGCCTCGGCCAGCGCCCACGTGCTGGCCACCGAGCAGCAGCCCGGCCAGAGCGGGATCCGCTGGGAGTGGGAGTAGCCGCCCGCCCGCGGCTGACCAGCTGGCAAGACGGACCTCCCCGTCTTCAACAGAATGTATAGCCTCCTGGGCCTGCCCCGACTTCGGTCTCCCGAGCGTCCAGGAGTCCCTCGCATGTCCGCACACCGCCCGCACCCGCTGCACGTCTTCCGCGCCTCGACCTTCGCGATCGGTGCCCTGTTGCTGCTGGTCGGAGTGGGTGTGCTGGTCGGCCAGCCGCTGCTGATCCCGCCGCTGGCCGCCAGCGCCGCCCTGGTGTACGGCGCGCCCGGCCTGCCCATCTCGCAGCCGCGCAACGTGGTCGGCGGCCAGCTGCTGGCCGCCGCGATCGGCTTCGCGGTGCACGACTTCACCGGCCGCAGCGCCTGGGGCGCCGCGGTCGCCGCCGGCCTGGCGCTGGCCGCCATGCTGCTGACCCACACCTCGCACTCGCCGGCCGCCGCCACCGCGGTCGTGGTGGTCTTCCAGGCCCCGCACCTGCTGCCCTTCCTGCCGCTGCTGGGGCTCTCCACCGCGCTGCTGGTGGGGATCGGGATGCTGGCCGGCCGGCTGGGCCGCAGCGCGGTCCGCTACCCGCTCAGCTGGTAGGGCCCGCTCCTCCGGTCGGCCCCGCTCCCGCCCGATTCCCGCCCGGCCGCCGCCGCGGATCCGGTGGACCCGGTGGATCCGGTGGACCCCCGCCACGGGCTCCGGCAAGATCACTCCCAGGTAGATCCCGCACACCCCTGGGGGAGACGATGAACACCGAAAGCACCGTGACGCTCCGCCCGGTCGGACTGGTCACCGGCGGCCGCACCGAGGTGGTCGACGACGACTGGGGCCAGGTCGCCGCCGTGATCCGGCTGGACCCCGAGCAGTACGAGCCGGAGGCGCTGCGCGGCCTGGACGCCTTCTCCCACCTGGAAGTGGTCTTCCACTTCCACCGGGTGGCCGAGACGAAGATCGAGACCACCGCCCGCCGCCCGCGCGGCAACCCGGACTGGCCCGAGGTCGGCATCTTCGCCCAGCGCGGCAAGAACCGGCCCAACCGGATCGGCGTCTCCCGCTGCCGGCTGGTCGAGGTGAACGGCCTGGACGTGCACGTGCTCGGCCTGGACGCGGTCGACGGCACCCCGGTGCTCGACCTCAAGCCGTGGATGACCGAGTTCGGCCCGCTGGGCAACACCGGCCAGCCGCGCTGGGCCACCGAGCTGATGGCCTCGTACTACTAGGCCGCCGACCAGGAGCGCGGCCGCCCGGACCCCGCCGCACCAGGGCCTGTCTTCGAACTCCCGCCGTCCGCCCGAAGGGCGGGCGGGGCGGCTCCCCCAGCCTTCGGCTGGGAGGTGCCCCCACGGGTGCGTGCATCGGCGGCGCCGAGGATGGGGGTACCTCCCGGCCGAAGGCTGGGGGCCATTGGCGACTGACGAGAAGCCGTCGAGGTGCGTGCCCCGGCGTCGCCCCGCAGGCGGGAGGTCGAAGACAGGCCCTAGGATCCGCGGCGTGACCAACCAAGCAGCCGGCCCCGAGCAGCAGGGCCCCGACCTGGCCGTCCACCGCTGGCGGGCGGCGGCGGCCGAGCCGTCGACCGTGCTGATCGACGGCTTCCACGCGCTCAAGCACACCCTGCGGTTCGGCGGCGAGGTCCGGCAGGTCCTCACCGCCGACCGGGCGGCGCTGGCCGCGCTGGCCGCGGCGCTGGCCCCGGACGTCGCGGCGGCCGTGCTCGCCGCGGCCGTCGAGGTGCCGGCCGCGGTGCTGCGCGAGCTGGTGCCCCGCCCGCACCCGACCGGGGTGGCCGCCCTCGCGGTGCGCCCGACGGCGGCCGCGGAGCTGGCCCGGCTGAACGAACTGCCCCGCCGGGCACCGGTGGTGGTGCTGGACAACCCGCGCAACCTGGGCAACGTGGGCGCCGTGGTCCGGCTGGCCGCCGGCTTCGGCGTCACCGGGGTGGTCACCACCGGCGACCTCGACCCCTGGCACCCGACCGTGGTGCGCGGCGGCGCCGGCCTGCACTTCGCCACCGCGGTGGCCCGCCTCGACCCGGACGAGCTGCCGCCCGGCCCGCTCTACGTGCTCGACCCCGAGGGCGAGTCGATCCACACCACCCGGCTGCCCGACGAGGCGCTGCTGGTCTTCGGCTCCGAGCGGCACGGGGTGAGCGAGCGGCTGCGGGCCCGGGCGGACGCGCTACTGGCCATCCCGATGCGTCCCCAGGTCTCCAGCTTCAACCTGGCCACCTCGGTCGGCATGGGCCTGTTCCACTGGCAGGCCGGGCACGCGGCCGGCTGAACCGGCTGAACCAGCCGAGCCGGCCGACGGCCGGATCGCCCGCTCCAGCTCGCCCAGCGCCTGCACCAGCAGCCGGGAGCCGGCCCGCACCACCTCGGCGGCACCGGCGGCCGGCCCCGACTGCGGCAGGCCGTCCGGCCCCGGACCATCCGCCCCGAGGCCGTCCAACTGGTGCGCCCAGACCCGCTGGGCCGCGCGCACCGCCCGGAAGTCGGCCGGCGTCCCGGTCAGCACCGCGGCCCCGGCCGCCGCCGTCGCCCGGGCCAGCAACTGCCCGAACTCGGCCGCCCCGGGCACCGGCTCGGCCTGCCGGTCCGGCAGGTGGGCCTCCATCAGCAACGAGACCCGGGAGAGCAGGCCGATCGCCTCCCGGGCCCGGCCCAGCTGCCGGCGGCTCAGCTGCGGCGAGTGCGCGCCGTGCCGCACCGGCTCGGCCGCGGCCCGCTCCCGGGCCAGCAGGAAGGCGGCCCGGGTCTCCCGGACGTCCAGCAGCGCGCCGCGCACCTGCCGCGGGTCGTGGCCCGCCGGGTCGCCGTAGCCGGCCAGCACCGCCGCCGCGTAGCGGCCCGCCGCGGTGATCCACTCGGCGGTGCGCTCGGGCAGCCGGGCGGTCTCCCAGGTGGGGAAGAGCGCGTAGCCGACCAGCGCCACCGCACCGCCCAGCAGGGTCATCAGGATCCGGTCCCGGGCGGTCTCCAGCACCCCGCCCGGCAGCATCCCGAGCAGGAAGACCACGTAGGCCGAGATGCAGCAGGTCATCACGGCGTAGCCGGTGCCCAGGGTCAGGTAGCCACCGGCGATGCAGGCCACGGCCAGCGCGCAGGCGGCCGCGTTCCCGGGGTGCAGCAGCTCGACCACCCCGGTGGCCAGCAGCACGCCCACCACGGTGCCGGCCACCCGGGCGATGCCCCGGCTGTAGGTCTGCGCGAAGTCGGGGCGGATCACCATCGCGGCGGTCAGCGCCGCCCAGTAGCTGTGGTGCAGCCCGGTCAGCCTGGCCAGCAGGTAGGCCGCGGTGACCACCCCGGACAGCCGCACCGCGTGGTGCAGGATCGGCGAGCGGGGGCGCAGCTGGCCGCGCGCGGTGCGCAGCGCGATCGGCACCAGCCGGCCGAGCCCCGGCCGCTGCAGCACCCCGCCGGTCCCGGCGAGCGGCATCTCCAGCCGGGATTCGGTGCGCTGCTCCAGGGCGCCGAAGGCCTTGCCGAGCAGCGCGGTGATCCGGCGGGCGGCGCGCAGCGGCGGGCCGTGCAGCACCGGGTGCAGCGGGGCGGCGAGCGTGGCGGGCGCGGCGGCGGGGTAGGCGGGCGGCGCGCCGGTGCGGATCGCCCGGGCCAGCACGTCCAGCAGTTCGGCGGCGCCGGCCAGCAGTTCGCGGACCCGCTCGCGCTCCGGCCCCGCGGCGGCCGCGCCGAGCTCGGGGTCGGCGATCGCCGCCAGCGCCGGGCGGATCTTCTCGGCGATCCCGCGCAGCCCGTGCAGTTCGGGCGGGCGGCGGCGGGCCTGCCAGGGGGTGACGGCGGCGGCGTGCCGGGCCGTCATCAACGGTTCCGGGTCGACGAAAGCGTGCGGGTCGTGCCGCAGCCGGCGGGCGTAGTCGGCCAGCGAGGCGTAGGCGTCGGCCAGCGCGTCCCGCTGCGCGCCCCAGTTGCGGATCGGCCAGAGCGTGATCACCAGCGCCTGGACGCCGCCGCCGAGCGCGCAGAGCAGCGCGTGCCCGGCCGCCGTCCCGACGCTGACCGGCAGTTGGACCACGACCAGCATCGCGGTCAGGGTGTTGGTGGCCACCACCCCGGCGGTCGGCCCGAGCGACCAGGCCAGCCCCGCGGCGAACGCCCAGGCGGCCAGCAGCACCGCGAAGAGCCCGGGCACCGAGACCGCGAGGTACCCGAGGAAGGTGCTCACCCCCAGGCCGAACCCGGCAGCGAGCGCCAGCGAGGGGCGCGGCCGGAAGCTGCGCTGGAAGGTGGCGACCCCGGCGATGAAGGCACCCATCGCGGCGGAGGTGGCCTGCCGCGGCCCGCTGATCGTGAGCACCGGGAAGACCACCAGCGCCACCGCGAGCGCCCCGCGCACCGCCCGGTAGGGGTCGCCCAGCGCCGGCTCCAGGCGCAGCCCCGCGCGCCCGGTGTGACGGAGCGCGGCAAGCCAGGGCATACCGGACAGTCTAGGTGACGCCTTGTCGGGCGAGCCCAGGACGGCGGATCCCGACCAGCCGCCGCAGCAGCCCGCCCAGCCGGACCAGCAGGCCGGTGGGCAGGAAGACGGCGTCCGCCGCGACCATCGCCAACGAGAAGAGCGGCAGCCCGAGCAGCACCGCGATCGCCAGGTGCTCGGTGATCATCACCGCCAGCAGCACGTTCTTCACCCGGCGGTTGACCAGTGTGAACGGGAAGGCGACCTGCACCGCCACCGTGCCGTAGGAGCAGAGCAGGACCAGCACCGCGCTGGAGCCGATCAACGCGGACAGGCCCGGCCAGGGGGTGAAGTAGTCCAGGTGCAGCGGGTAGTAGAGGGCGCTGCCGTCCTGCCAGCGGGAGCCCTGCACCTTGTACCAACCGGCGGTCGAGTAGACCAGCACCACCTGCGCGGCGACCACCAGCATCGCGCAGTGGTGCAGCATGCTCGCCAGCGCGTCCAGCACCGCCCGGACCTCGCCGAAGGGCGCCCGCCGCCCCACCGACCACCAGAGGCCGGCCACCGCCCAGAGCGCCCAGAACGGCACCGCCCAGCCCAGGTAGGGCCAGCCGTCGCCGCTCCAGCCCAGGTGCCCGGTCAGCTGAGCAGCCGTCAGCAGGGCGCCGGAGAGCACCCAGAGCAGCACCCCGACCGGATCCCGGCCCGCGCCGCCCGTCCGCCGCCGGCGCCGCGCGTCCAGCGACCAGACCTCGGCGCACCGGGTGAAGACCAGGTAGATCGCCATCAGGTGGACCACGTTGTCGCCGCCGTCGCCGACCAGGACCGACCGGTTCTGCACCGAGAGCACGGCCACCATGAAGAGCACCGAGCTGAACCTGGTCCGCCAGCCGAGCAGCATCAGCACCCCGGCCAGGATCGCCAGCAGGTAGCAGAGCTCGAACCACCAGCCCTCGTCCCGCCAGACCAGCACGGTGAAGGCGTGCGTCTCGGCCAGCAGGTCCCGGGCCAGCCCGGGGCTCCACGGCGAGCGGTCGCCGTACAGCACCCGGCGGTGCGGCCACTCCCGCAGCAGCTGCAGGGTGAAGACCAGCGCGAAGCCGATCCGCACCACGGCCGCCTGGTGGACCGCCTGCGGACGGCCGGCGAAGACGGTGGCGCCGGCCCGCACGACCGCCCGCAGGCCGCCGACCAGGCCGAGCCGGGTGCCGGACTGCGCGGCGGCCCGCACCGGCGACAGCGGCGGGGGGAGCACCGGGGTGGCCGGCGGCACC
>NZ_JBNQTI010000208.1:0-12354 GCF_050325825.1 Kitasatospora sp. LaBMicrA B282 | reverse complement strand
CGCAGCGCGCGCACCGGGCCCGGACGGTCGCCGCCGGGGCCCGCCCGGGCGGACGGCGGACCCGGGCGTGGACCCGGGCGTGGACCCGGGCGTGGGGCCAGGCGTGGGGCCAGGCGTGGGGCCAGGCGGCCGGCGACCCCGGCCGTGGCACCGGCTACTCGTACTCGGTGCCGCCCTTGCGGGTCAGGTAGGCGCCGCTGACCGCCTTGGCGATCGCGCGGCCGCCGAGCCGCGGGCTCCACCGCTCGGTCTGCGGCCGGACCACCACGCCCTCGCGCAGGTGCAGGGCCTTCCCGGAGACGCTCTCCCGCCCGTCCGCGTGGGCCAGCACCACGGCCGGGTCGAACGGGCCGCGCCACAGCTCCGGCACCAGCGGCAGCTGGCCGGCCAGCAGCTCGGCCGCGGCCAGCCAGTGCAGCTGACCGTCGATCAGCGCCGAGACGTCGAAGACCGCGTAGCCGGGCAGCTCGGTGCGGCCCGAACTGCCGTAGGTCAGGTCCTGCACGCCGGCGCCGAACACCTCGCCGAAGATGCCGATCCGGGTGGCCCCCAGCCGCTCGGCCAGCGCGGCGGCCACCGCCGGCACGCCGTGCGCCCGCACCGCCCGCCAGTAGAGGTTGCGCTCGTCCTCCCTGAGCGCCAGCCCCTGGGCGCCGATGCCCTTGGAGGAGACCTGCACCGCGCCGCTGTCGGCGTGGTAGGTGAGCAGGCAGCAGCTGCCGTGCAGCTTCTCGGTCAGCACCACCGGCTCGCCCGGCTCGAAGACGTCCGGGAAGCGCTGCAGGTTCTCGATGTCCACCCAGGGCAGCAGGTCGGGGGCGGCCTCGACCTCGCCGTTCATCGCGGTCGGGATCGGCGGGCGCCACTTGGTGATGCCCAGCTGCTCGGCGAAGTCCAGGCCCGCGGCGGCGGCCTCGGCGAGGTCCACGCCGGCCAGCGCGCCCGGGCGGCAGACGATGCCCTGGGAGAGCTCGCCGCGCAGCCGGACCGCCTTGACCCGGTCCGCGTTGGACCCGGCCAGCCGTCCGGTCAGGCCGAGCTCCTCGATCAGCGCGGCCGGCAGCACCGCCTGCTCGGGGATGTAGAGCGCGTACTCGCCGGTGCGGTACTGCCCCTTGGCCACCACCGCGCGGTAGAGGCCCACCTGGGCCAGCTCCAGCGCGTCGGCGTTCGGATGGTCGAGTACGGTCAGCCGCTCGGCGGTGACCCGCAGCGTGGACATCGCCGCCCCCCTTCGTGTCGTTGCGTCCGCCTCACTCTGCCGTCCGGCTGAACGCCCCGGCCACCGGTTTTCCCGGCCGCCGCCACCGGGAAGCCCACCGGGGGCGAAGAGCGGACCCCGAGCCATCGCACAGCCGTCGGCGAACCCGCGCCGACACACGCTGTGCAAAGACACAAGGGATTTCAGGCTTGCAGTTGCGGCACTATGATCGCCACAACGACCGCAGATACGAGCTCATCAGGCCCAGCCGACCCGACGGCCACTGCCACCCCGGCAGTCCCAGCAGGCTCGCTGGGCCTACGCGCACGTCCGGCGGTACACCGGCTTGCCCCGGGCCGCCCCCTTCCGCCGCACCGCGCGGCGGACCGGCCCGCACCTGACCGCACCGCCGGGTCCCGCACGGACCCGGCGAGAGGGGAACCGTATGTCCACCACCCGGATCCGTACCGTCGCCGCCGGCTTCGCTGTGCTCGCCCTCACCGGCGGCCTCGCCGCCTGCAGCAGCTCCAAGTCGAGCAGCGGCTCGGCCGGCGCCGCCGCCAGCTCGGCCGCTCCGTCGGTCAGCGGCACGATCACCGTCTTCGCCGCCGCCTCGCTGCAGGGCACCTTCACCCAGCTCGGCAAGAACTTCGAGGCCGCCCACCCCGGCACCACGGTGAAGTTCAACTTCGGCGGCAGCGACACGCTGGCCCAGAGCATCAACTCCGGCGCGCCGGCCGACGTCTTCGCCGCCGCCTCGCAGGCCACCATGACGACGGTCACCAAGGCCGGGGGCAACGCGGACACCCCCACCGTCTTCGTCCGCAACACGCTGGAGATCGCGGTTCCCAACGGCAACCCCAAGCACCTCACCTCGCTGCAGTCGCTGACCGCGCCCGGCGTCAAGGTCGCGCTCTGCGCGCCGACGGTGCCGTGCGGCGCCGCCGCGCAGACCGCGCTGAAGGACGCCGGCGTGAGCCTCACCCCGGTCACCCTGGAGCAGGACGTCACCAGCGCGCTGACCAAGGTGGAGCTCGGCGAGGTGGACGCCTCGATCGTCTACCAGACCGACGTCAAGGGCGCCGGCGGCAAGGTGACCGGGGTGAACTTCCCGGAGGCCGCCAAGGCGGTCAACAGCTACCCGATTGCCACCCTGGCCAAGGCCCCCAACCCGGCCGGCGCCAAGGCCTTCGAGCAGTACGTCGAGTCGCCGGACGGCATCGCGGTGCTGACCGCCGCCGGCTTCCAGACCCCGGCGGCCGGCTCGGCCGCGCCCAGCGGTTCGGCGGCACCCAGCGGTTCGGCGGCCGCGAGCGGTTCGGCCGCGCCCAGCGCGCCGGCCGCCCCGAGCGGCTCGCCCGCGCCGAGCGCCTCCTGAGGCCGCAGCGGTGAGGCGGCGCAGCTCCTCCCGGATCCCGGCAGCCCTGCTGCTGCCCGGGCTGCTCGGCCTGCTCTTCCTGGTCTTCCCGCTGGTCGGCCTGCTGGTCCGGGCCCCCTGGCGGGCGCTGCCCGGGGAGCTGTCCAGCGGCCAGGTCTGGGAGGCGCTGCGCCTGTCGCTGGAGTGCGCCACCGCCGCCACCGCCGTGTCGCTGCTGCTCGGCGTGCCGCTGGCCTGGCTGCTGGCCCGCGCCGAGTTCCCCGGCCGGCGGCTGGTCCGCGCGCTGGTGACGCTGCCGCTGGTGCTGCCGCCGGTGGTGGGTGGCGTGGCGCTGCTGCTGGTGCTCGGGCGCAACGGGATCGTCGGGCGCTGGCTGGACTCCGCCTTCGGGTTCACCCTGCCGTTCACCACGCCCGGGGTGGTGGTCGCCGAGGCCTTCGTGGCGATGCCGTTCCTGGTGATCAGCGTGGAGGGGGCGCTGCGCGCCGCGGACCCGCGCTTCGAGGACGCCGCCGCCACCCTCGGCGCCTCCCGGTGGACCGCCTTCCGCCGGGTCACCCTGCCGATGATCGCCCCCGGCGTGGCGGCCGGGGCGGTGCTCGCCTGGGCCCGCGCGCTGGGCGAGTTCGGCGCCACGATCACCTTCGCCGGCAACTTCCCGGGCACCACCCAGACCATGCCGCTGGCCGTCTACCTGGCGCTGCAGAACGACCCGGAGGCGGCGATCGCGCTCAGCCTGGTGCTGCTCGCGGTCTCCGTCGCGGTCCTGGTCGGGCTGCGCGGGCGCTGGATGAGCACGCCGTGACCGGGACGGGAGCAGCATCGGTGACCGATCGCCAGGAGCCGGACCGCCCCGCGGCCCTGCAGGCGCACCTGCGGGTCGAGCGGCCCGGCTTCACCCTCGACCTGGAGCTGGCCTGTGCCGCCGGCGAGGTGGTGGCGCTGCTCGGGCCGAACGGCGCCGGCAAGTCCACCGCGCTGCGCGCGCTGGCCGGGCTGCTGCCGCTGAGCGGCGGGCGGCTGGAGCTGGACGGGCGGCTGCTGGCCGACCCGGCCACCGGGCGGCACGTCCCCGCCGAGCGGCGCCCGGTCGGCGTGGTCTTCCAGGACTACCTGCTCTTCCCGCACCTGAGCGCGCTGGACAACGTCGGCTTCGGGCTGCGCTGCCGGGGCCGCTCGAAGAAGGACTCGCGCACCGAGGCGGCCGGCTGGCTGGACCGGATGGGACTGGCCGAGCACGCCGCGGCCCGGCCCGGCAAGCTCTCCGGCGGGCAGGCGCAGCGGGTCGCGCTGGCCCGGGCGCTGGCGGTGCACCCCCGGCTGCTGCTGCTGGACGAGCCGCTGGCCGCGCTGGACGCCCGCACCCGGCTGGAGGTGCGCTCCCAGCTGCGCCGGCACCTGGCCGAGTTCGAGGCGGTCGCGGTGCTGGTCACCCACGACCCGCTGGACGCGATGGTGCTGGCCGACCGGCTGGTGGTGATCGAGCACGGCGCCGAGGTGCAGTCCGGCACCCCCGCCGAGGTGGCCCGGCGGCCGCGCACCGACTACATCGCCCGGCTGGTCGGGCTGAACCTCTACCAGGGCACCGGCGAGGGCCGCCTGGTGAAGCTGCCGGACGGCGCGGTGCTGGAGGCGGCCGAGGCGGTCGACGGGCCCGCCTTCGCGGCGTTCGCCCCCGGGGCCGTGACGCTCTACCGGGAGCGGCCGACGGCCAGCGCGCGCAACCTCTGGGAGCTGACGGTGGCCGGGCTCGACCTGCACGGCGATCAGGTGCGCGCCGAGCTGACCGGGGCGCTGCCGCTGGCCGCCGACCTCACCCCGGCGGCCGCCGCCGAGCTGGACCTGAGCCCGGGCACCCGGGTCTGGGCCTCGGTGAAGGCGGCGCAGACGCACGCGTACCCGGCCTGAGGACTCCTGCTGCGCGGGGCCTGGGGGACGCTCTCCGCCCAGCCCGAGCACGCCACCGGGCGGGGCCGAGCACGCCGCCGGGCCGGGGCCGGGTGAGGCGCCCGGCCGGGCCGGGTGCGGCGGGTCAGCCGCGCAGGGCCGGATGGTCGGCGACCACCGTGCAGGAGCCCGGGGCGATCTCGGTGAACCCGGCGTCGCGGACCAGCGGCAGGTCGCCCCCGGTCAGTTCGCGCCAGTGGCCGGGGACGGGGGTGCGCACGGCCAGCGCGAAGCCGCTCTCGGCCCACTCCTTGCGCTGCGTCTCGTCCAGCCGCCACCAGGCCAGCTGGGCCGCGTGGCCGGTCTGGGCCATGGTCTTGCCCGCGCTCATCGCCAGCTCGGGGTTGAGCCAGAGCACCGGCAGCCCGGCCTCGGGCGCGGCCGGCCGCCACTCCTCGGGGTCGCTCAGCTCGGTGCCGGAGACCTGGAGCTTGGCCAGCTCCTTGGGCCAGCCGTCCAGCGGGATCGGCGGGAAGACCCGCACCTCGGCCCGCTCGCCGGTGACGGTGATCCCGGGCAGCTCGCCGGCCTTGCGCCACTCGCCGCCGCGGGCCCGCCGGACCACCTTGCGGATCCGGGCGTCCTCCCAGGCGTGCACCGCCTCGGCCCACTCGCCCTCGCCGGTCGCCCGCGGGTCGGCGAGCAGGGTGAGCACCGCGCGCGCCGAGGTCTCCAGCGCGTCGGTGCGGGCCGGCGGCTCGGCCTTCTCCAGGCGGACCAGCAGCGGCAGCACGTACTGCGGCTTGGCATCGCGGTCCACGGGGGCGGCGGCCGGGCTCGGGGCGTCGAACGGTGAGGTCACCGGGACAGGCTACCCGCGGCCGCCGGAACCCCGGCGGCCTGCCCGTTCGCCCCCGTCCTGCCCCCTCCGGCCTCGTCCGCTGTCGTCCGGCCCTAGCGGCGGTAGCCGCGGCCCTGCTCGCGTTCCTCGGCCTCCTCGTAGGTGAGGAACCAGCCCTCGGGGTGGGTGGCGGCGAGCAGGGTGTCCAGGCGGCTCTCGCCGTCCTCCTCCGGGTCCTGCCCGGCCATGTCGTAGACACCGAGCAGCTCGTCCTCGCAGCCCTCCCAGTCGTAGTCGTACAGGTCGGCGGGCAGCTCGCCCATCAGGTCGGCCACCGCCTGCGGCTGGGCGCCGAGCAGCGCCCGGGCGTCGGCCAGCGCCATCCGCAGCGCCAACTCCTCGCCGGGGCAGCGCGGCAGCGGCCACTCGCCGAGGCCGAGATCCTCGGCCAGGTCGTCGAAGGCCCGGGCCATGGCCCGCCGCCAGGACCGGTGCATGCCCCAACTGCGCTGCGGCAGGCGGGCGAAGACCGCCCAGTCCTGGTCGTCGTCATCGGTGACCGGCTCGTCGTCGTGCTCGTCCAGGTCGTCGTAGGCCGCGTCGGCCAGCGCCAGCAGCTGGGTGTGCAGCAGGCAGGCGGTGCGCGGGGTGAGGGTCCAGTCGCCCGCCTCGCCGTCCTCGCCGTCCAGCGGGAAGAGTTCGGCGAAGTCGGGGGCGAAGTCCTCGGCGGTGCTGATCTCCAGGGTGCCGCCCATCGCCTCGATGCCGGGCACCGCCCCGACCAGCCGGTCCGGGTGCAGCAGCGCGCCGAGTGCGGCGTGCGGGTCCTCGGAGACCTCGCGCAGCAGCTCGGAGCGCTGGCCCGCCGGGTCGATCCCGGAGAAGTCCAGCTCCTCCACCGCCGCCACCGCAGCGGCCCGCAGTGCCGGCCAGTCGGTCACCCGGATCCCGAGCACCACGGTCGCCTCGACCTCCAGCGCCCCCGGGTTGTCGGTCGCGCCCGGCCCCTGCGGATGATCACGTCGCTCGCCCATGCGACAAGGTTGACAAACCAGGGCGGCGCTGTCCATCGGCTCAACCGGCCCCAGGGCCTGTCTTCGAACCCCCGTCGTCCGCCCGAAGGGCGGGCGCGGCGTCGTTGGGGTGCGTGCATCGGCGGCGCCGAGGAGGGAGTCCATGCGGAGCATCGGCGACTGACGAGAAGCCGTCGAGGTGCGTGCCCCGGCGTCGCCGCGCAGACGGGGGTTCGAAGACAGGCCCTGGTGAACGGGCCCTCGTGAACGGGCCCGGGCCGCTTCGGGGTTCGCGGCCGCCCAGGACCTTCGCGGATTCTTCAGGCGTGGTTACCGGACTTGGCGCGGCGTGTCGCGCAGGATGAGGGAATGAGCAATCTCGACGAGTACGGCGGCGGACAGGGACCCAGCGCGGACGTCATGGTGGTGACCACCAACGACGTGCCCGGGTACCGGGTGGACAAGGTGATCGGGGAGGTGTTCGGACTCACGGTGCGCAGCCGGCACATCGGGACCCAGATCGGGGCCTCGTTGAAGTCACTGATGGGCGGCGAGCTGCGCGGGCTGACCAAGACCCTGGTGGAGAGCCGCAACCAGGCGATGGAGCGGCTGATCGAGCAGACCAAGGCACGCGGCGGCAACGCCGTGCTGATGATGCGCTTCGACGTGACCGAGGCGGCGGACCTGGGGACCGAGATCTGCGCCTACGGCACGGCGGCGGTCATCAGCCCGGTCCAGTAGCCCGACGGGATCCCCGGGGGTCCGGCGGGACCGGGGAACAGCGGACACGCCCGTGATGTTTCACGGGCGTGACTGTTGAGGAAGCAACCACTCTGGTGGACGTGGCCGTGCTCGGCGCGGGTCAGGCGGGTCTGTCCGCCGCCTACCACCTGCGCCGGCGCGGCTTCGCCCCGTACCACGGCTTCGTGGTGCTGGACGCGAACCCGACGCCCGGCGGGGCCTGGGCACACCGCTCCCCCTCGCTGCGGATGGCCACCGTGCACGGCTTCCACGACCTGCCCGATGCCGAGCTGCCGCCGCCCGACCCGGGCGCGCCGGCCCGCGCGGTGGTGCCCGGCTACTTCGCCGCCTACGAGGCCCGGCACGCGCTGCCGGTGATCCGCCCGGCCCGGGTGAGCGCGGTGCGCGAGGGCGCGGACGGGCGGCTGCTGATCGAGTCGACCGCCGGTCGCTTCGCCGCCCGCGCGCTGGTCAACGCCACCGGCACCTGGACCCGGCCCTTCCTCCCGCACTACCCCGGTCACTTCGCCGGCCGGCAGCTGCACTACGCCGACTACCGCGGCCCGGCCGAGTTCGCCGGGCAGACGGTGGTCGTGGTGGGCGGCGGGGCCTCGGCGATCCAGCTGCTGGCCGAACTGGCCGAGGTGGCCGAGACGGTGTGGGTGACCCGGCGCGAACCGGTCTTCCGGGACGGCCCGTTCACCCCCGAGGCCGGCCGGGCCGCGGTGGCGCTGGTGGAGGAGCGCGTGCGGCAGGGGCTGCCGGTGCGCAGCGTGGTGAGCGTGACCAGGCTCGGCCCCTCGGTGGCGCTGCGCCGGGCCGCGGAGCTGGACGCGCTGCACCGGCACCCGATGTTCGACCGGCTGACCGGGCACGGGGTGGCCTGGGGCGAGCGGGAACTGGCGGTGGACGCGATCGTCTGGGCCACCGGGTTCCGGCCCGAGGTGGGCCACCTGGCCCCGCTCGGGCTGCGCGAGCCGGGCGGCGGGATCCGGCTGACCGGCACCCGGGCCGCCGCCGACCCGCGGATCCACCTGGTCGGCTACGGCCCCTCGGCCAGCACCGTGGGCGCCAACCGGGCCGGCCGGGCCGCCGTGAGCGAGCTGGTGCAGCTGCTCGGCGCCCCGGCCGCGGTGCCCTCGGTTCGGGCGTCGTGACGGTTCAGGCGTCGTGACGGTTCAGGCGTCGTAGTCGACCGTGACCCTGTCGGTCACCGGCCGGGCCTGACAGGTCAGCACGTAGCCGGCCGCCAGCTCCTTCTCCTCCAGCGCGAAGTTGCGGCGCATCACCACCTCGCCCTCGACCACCAGCGCCCGGCAGGTGCCGCAGACCCCGCCCTTGCAGGCGAACGGCAGGTCGGGGCGGGAGTGCTGGGCGCCGTCCAGCACGCTGCGGTCGCGCGGCAGCCGCAGGGTGCTGCGCCGGCCGTCCAGCAGCAGGGTGACCTCGCTGGAGCCGGCCGCGTCCGGCTGCTCCTCGACCCGCTCGGCGATCGGGTCGTCCTCGGCGTGGAAGAGCTCCTGGTGCACCCGGGAGACCGGGACCCCGAGCGAGGCGAGCAGTTCGCGGGTGCCGGCGACCATGCCGAACGGCCCGCAGAGCCACCAGTGGCCGACCGCCGGGACGTCCACCAGGCCGGTCAGCAGCGCCTGCACCCGCTCGGTGTCCAGCCGCCCGCTGAGCAGCTCGGCGTCCCGGGCCTCCCGGGAGAGCACGTGGACCAGCTCGAACCGGTCCAGGTAGCGGTCCTTCAGGTCGGCCAGCTCGTCGGCGAACATCACGGTGTCGCTGCGCCGGTTGCCGTAGAGCAGGGTGACCGTGGACCCGGGGTGGGCGGCCAGCACGGTGCCGGCCAGCGAGACCATCGGGGTGATCCCCGAGCCGGCGGCGACCAGCACGTGCCGGGCCGGGACGCCCAGGTCGGCGGTGAACAGGCCGCTGGGCGGCAGCACCTCGACGGTGTCGCCGACCTCGGCCCGGCGCACCAGCTGTTCCGAGAAGAGCCCGCCGGGCACCTCGCGCACCGCGATCCGCAGCGGCCCGCCGACCGGCGAGCAGATCGAGTAGGAGCGCCGCTCGTCGACCCCGTCGAGCACCCGGCGCAGGGTCAGGCTCTGCCCGGCCTTGAAGGCGTACTCCGCGGCCAGCTCGGCCGGCACCTCGAAGCTGACCGCCACCGCGTCGTCGCAGAGCCGGTCCAGGGCGGCGATCCGCAGGGGGTGGAACTGCGCACGGCGGGGCGCCATCAGATCTCCTTCACGCGTTCGAACGGCTCGCGGCAGGCCCGGCAGCGCCAGAGCGCCTTGCAGGCGGTGGCGCCGAACCGGGACAGCTCCTCGGTGTCGGCCGAGCCGCACTGCGGGCAGTGCACGACCAGCCGGGTCGGGCCCAGCCGCAGCAGCCCGGCCGGCCCGGGCGGGGCGATGCCGGCGGCCGCGAGCTTGGCCCGGCCGGCCTCGGTGATCAGGTCGGTGCTCCACGGCGGGTCGAGCCGCAGCCGCACCGCGACCTCGGTGAAGCCGGCCGCGCGCAGCCGCCGCTCGACGTCGGCGGCCATCTCGGCCACCGCCGGGCAGCCGGAGTAGGTCGGGGTGAGCCAGGCGGTGACCGCCGTGCCGTCCTCGTCCACGGCGGCCAGGATGCCGAGCTCGGCCAGCGTGACCATGGGCAGCTCGGGGTCCGGCACGCCGCCGGCGATCTCGGCGGCGCGCCGCTCGACCAAGGTGCCGGCGGGAGCCGAAGTGCCGGGGACCGAAGTGCCGGGGGCCGCGGTGCTCACCACGTCGCCCCCGGGTGCTCGCGGGCCACGCACTGCAGCTCGGCCAGCAGCCGCCCG
Source organism: Kitasatospora sp. LaBMicrA B282 (assembly GCF_050325825.1). Taxonomy (NCBI): domain Bacteria; kingdom Bacillati; phylum Actinomycetota; class Actinomycetes; order Kitasatosporales; family Streptomycetaceae; genus Kitasatospora; species Kitasatospora sp. LaBMicrA B282. The sequence continues at coordinate 2,457 of NZ_JBNQTI010000208.1, read as the reverse complement.
AGCGCCTCGGTGTGCACGCCGTCCCGCCCGGCGCGGCCGCCGACCCGGGCCATCGGCAGCGCGGTCGGCACGGTCAGCCGGGCTTCGGCGATCGCCTCGGCCAGCTCGGCCAGCACCGGCTCGCGCAGCTCGGCCGGGTCGAGCCCGAGCCGCAGTTCCACCTCGTGCCCGGTGAGGAGCTCCTCCAGCAGCGGCCAGACCGCGTCCAGACCGGCCTGCATCCGCTGCGCGGAGTACTCGGTGCCGTCACCGAGCCGGACCGTCCAGGCCCGGGCGTACTCCTGGTGGTAGGCCAGCTCCTTCTCGCCCCGGACGGCGACCGCGGCGAGCACCGGGTCGGGGCCGGCGGCCAGCTTGCGGTAGAGCGCGCGGCGGGCGGTGGCGAAGACCAGCAGCCGGGCGACCGAGAACGCGAAGTCGCCGTTCGCCAGCTCCACCAGGCGCACGTTGCGGAACTCGTGCTCGGCGCGCCAGTAGGCGAAGTCGTCCTCGGTGCGGCCGGTGCCGTCCACCTGGCCGGCCCGGGTGAGCAGCAGGCGGGCCTGGCCGAGCAGGTCGAGGCCGAGGTTGGCCAGCGCCACCTCCTCCTCCAGCTCGGGCGCCCGGGTGCACCACTCGATCAGCCGCTGGGCCAGGACCAGCGCGTCGTCGCCGAGCAGCTGGCAGTAGAGCCCCAGGTCGGCGCCGGACACGCCGTCCGGCACGGCGGTGTCGACGCCGAGCAGCGGGTCGGCGAAGCCGGTGCCGTAGGCCCAGCGGGCCTCGGCCTCGTGGTCGCCCTCGGCGAGGGTGAGGTAGACGTGGTCGTCGGTCTCGGTCATCGTTCGGTCCCCCGGATCAGATGTGCGGGACATCCTCGGGGATGTCGTAGAAGGTGGGGTGGCGGTAGACCTTGTCGCCGCTGGGCTCGAAGAACGGGTCGCGCTCGTCCGGGGTGGAGGCGGTGATGGCGTCCGAGCGGACCACCCAGAGGCTCACCCCCTCGTTGCGGCGGGTGTAGAGGTCGCGGGCGGCGAGCAGCGCCATCCGGTCGTCGGGGGCGTGCAGCGAGCCGACGTGCACGTGGTTGAGGCCGCGCCGCGGGCGGACGAAGACCTCGTAGAGCGGCCAGCTGTGGTCAGACATCGTTCTCCCCTTGACCTTCGTTCTCGCCTCGGGCGTCCTCGCCCTGGGCCCGGCGGGCGGCCTTGGCCGCGTACGCCGCGGCGGCCTCGCGGACCCAGGCGCCCTCGTCGTGGGCGGCCTGGCGGCGCTCCAGGCGCTGGCTGTTGCACGGGCCCTGGCCCTTGATCACGCGCTGCAGTTCGGACCAGTCGGGCTCGCCGAAGTCCCAGCTGCCGCGCTGCTCGTTCCAGCTCAGCTCCGGGTCGGGCAGCGTGACGCCGAGGTGCTCGGCCTGCGGCACGGTCATGTCGACGAAGCGCTGGCGCAGCTCGTCGTTGGTGTGCCGCTTGATCCGCCAGGCCATCGACTGGGCGGTGTTGGGCGAGTCGCCGTCCGGCGGGCCGAACATCATCAGCGACGGCCACCACCAGCGGTCCACCGCGTCCTGCACCATCCGGCGCTGGCCCTCGGTGCCGCGCACCAGCGTCATCAGCAGCTCGTAGCCCTGGCGCTGGTGGAAGGACTCCTCCTTGCAGATCCGCACCATGGCCCGGGCGTACGGCCCGTAGCTGCAGCGGCAGAGCGGGACCTGGTTGCAGATCGCCGCGCCGTCCACCAGCCAGCCGATCACGCCGACGTCGGCGAAGGTCAGGGTCGGGTAGTTGAAGATCGAGGAGTACTTCTGCCGCCCGCTGAGCAGCTTCTCGGTCAGCTCGGACCGGTCCACCCCGAGGGTCTCGGCCGCCGCGTAGAGGTAGAGGCCGTGGCCCGCCTCGTCCTGGGCCTTGGCCAGCAGGATCGCCTTGCGGCGCAGCGAGGGGGCCCGGGTCAGCCAGTTGCCCTCGGGCTGCATGCCGATGATCTCGGAGTGCGCGTGCTGGGCGATCTGGCGGACCAGGGTGGCCCGGTAGGCGTCCGGCATCCAGTCCCGCGGCTCGATCCGCTGTTCGGCGCCGATCACCGCCTCGAAGCGTTCGGCCAGCTCGGCCGCTGCCTCCGACCCGGCGGGCGCGCTGGGCCCGGTGGACGGTGTGGCTCCGGCGTCCGCCGCGTGCGCTGCCACCATGACGACTCCTCCCGACTGACCGTTCGGTCGGGACCATTGTGTGGCCTGTGACCTGCCGATGACAAGGACCACCGGCCGACCTGCGGCGATGCGGGGCAGGAAGCGGGGGACGGGGCGCGAGGACGGAGCACGGGGAGGGGCGCGGAGCGCGAGCACGGAGCGCGGGGCGCGGGCGGGGCCGGACCGCGGACAGGGGCACGGGGCGGGCGCGCACGGGTGGTGGCGCGCGGGGCGGCAGCGGCGTGCGGCGGTGGCGGCGCGGGTGGGGCGCGGGGTGGTGGCGGCGC
>NZ_JBNQTI010000207.1:0-12405 GCF_050325825.1 Kitasatospora sp. LaBMicrA B282 | reverse complement strand
CCCCCCCCCTTCCCCCCCCCCCCCCCCCCCCCCCCCCCCCCCCCCCCCCCCCCCCCCCCCCCCCTTCTCCCCCCCCCCCCCCCCCCCCCCCCCCCCCCCCCCCCACGTCCCCGGGCTCGCCGGTCAGCCGTGCGAGAAGGTGACCCGCGGCAGGATCCGATCCAGCCAGGCCGGGGTGCGCCAGGCGGCCCGGCCGGTGAGCCGCAGCAGGACCGACAGCAGGACCAGCCGGACCAGGACCGCGTCCAGCAGCACCGCCACGCCCAGCACGATGCCCATCTCCTTGGGCGGCAGCGGGCCGGACAGGGCGAAGGTGCAGAAGACCGCGACCATGACGCCGGCCGCCGCGAAGATCACCCGCCCGGAGTGGGCGAGCGCGCCGACCATCGCCTCGCGCGGGTCGCCACTGCGCTCGTAGTGCTCCTTGGCGGAGGCGAGCAGGAAGACGGTGTAGTCCATCGCGATCGCGAAGATCATCGCGAAGAAGAACACCGGCGCCCAGCCGTCCAGGAACCCCTGCGACCGGAAACCCGGGAGGGCCGCTCCGTGCCCGTCCTGGAAGACCAGGCGGGCGACCCCGAACGCCGCTCCGGTGGAGAGCAGGCCGGCGGCCGTGCCGAGCGCGGCGATCAGCGGCGCCCGCAGCGCGACCAGCAGCAGGACGAAGCCCAGGCCCAGGACGACGCCGATCACCAGGGGCGTCTGCTGGGTGAGCAGTCGACGGCGGGCACGGCCTGGATCATCGACCAGCCGGAGCCGTCGGCGGCCACCTGGGTGGGCATGGTGCCCGCGATCCCGGGGGTGGCGGCGAGCTTCGCGGCCACCTCGCCGACCGTGGCACTCGGGGTCACGATCTGCAGGGCACCCGGGGCGCCGGGGCCGAACGCCTGCTGGACGGCGGTGTAGCCGCAGACCGGCGGCCACCAGCGAGCCGAAGGCCAGGACCAGGATGGCCAGGGTGACCGGCCAGGAGGTGATCTCGGACTTCATCATGGCGTCGTGGTCGGCGGTGTTGAAGTCGCTCCACAGCACGGAGGCACCGGTGGCGTGGACGCTGATCCCGGGCTCGGAGAGGGCGGCGAGCGGCCCCTTCAGCCGGTCGGCGGCCCGCACCATGTCGTCGGGTGCGGCCTTGGCCCCGGCGAGCAGCACGGCGGTGCGCAATCAGGGTAAGCGGACCCCGGCGATGACGCCGGGGCGGGTCAGGCCAGGGTGAGGAAGAGCTTCTCCAGCTCGGCCTCGCTCATCGGCGGGGCCTCGCCGTCGGCGGCTGCCATGCACTGGCGCATGCCGCTGGCCACGATCTTGAAGCCGGCCCGGTCCAGGGCCCGGGACACGGCGGCGAGTTGCGTCACGACGTCCTTGCAGTCGCGCCCCGCCTCGATCATCGCGATCACACCGGCGAGCTGCCCCTGGGCCCGGCGGAGCCGGTTGAGGACCGCACCGACGGCGTCGTCATCGACCTGCATGGTCGCACCTCCCGAATGTCGTTCTCGGGTCGAGTGTACCCCGTGGGGTATATCGGGAGGCCGGTCGCCGATCGCCGCCTCGGGCACCCTGACACCGTGTTCGGTAAGGTCGGCACCCAGGGCCTCGGGAGGCGGCGATGGGCGGCAGCGGAATGGACAGCGACGCCTGGGACGCCAGGTACGCGGTGACGGAGCCGCTGTGGGGCGTCGCGCCGAACCGGTGGGTGGTCCGGGAGACCGCCGACCTGCCGCCCGGCCGGGCGCTGGACCTGGCTGCGGGCGAGGGCCGCAACGGCAGCTGGCTCGCGGGCCGGGGCTGGCGGGTCACGGCCGTCGACTTCTCCGCCGTCGCCCTGGAGCGCGCCCGCCGGCTCGCGGAAGCCGCCGCGACCGCCGACCGCCTCACCCTGGTGCACGCCGACGTGCTGACCTACCGCCCCGAGCCCGCCGGTTTCGACCTGGTCCTGATCGCCTACCTCCAACTGCCGGCCGCACAGCGCGCGACCGCCCTGCACCACGCGGCCGACGCCCTCGCCCCGGGCGGCACCCTGCTGGTCGTCGGGCACGACACGAGCAACCTCACCGACGGGACCGGCGGACCGCAGGACGCGCGCGTCCTGTTCACCCCGGACGACGTGCTGGCCGACCTCGCCGACCGCGGGCTCGGCACCGTCCGCGCCGAACGCGTCCGCCGACCCGTCGCCCGCCCGGACGGCAGCACCGCCGAGGCGATCGACGCGCTCGTCCGCCTCGAACGACGACCGTGACCGGTCCCCCGCACAACCGCGCGTGGGCTCCGAGAACCGTGGGGGGGGGTTCCCGGGGCCCGTGGCGGGAGGTGGGTCAGCCGACCGTCGGGTGGGTCAGCGCGCAGCCGTTGGTGTCGTTCGACCAGCTGCCCTGCAGGGTGTAGGTGCCGTTGCCCATGGTGACGCTGCCGGCGGCACCGGTGCCGGTCTTCAGCCAGGCGCACTCGTCGGCGTTCTCCTGGCCGTTGCTCGGGTTGGTCCAACCGCCCGACGGGAACTGGTCGGTGACGTTCTCGGAGTACTCGTGGCCGAGGGTCATCGTCCAGCCGTCGAGGGTGCCCGCGGTGCCGGAGTTGATGAAGTTGACGCCGCAGTTGGCGCCCGCGTCCATGTTGTAGGGCTGGTTGGAGAAGGCGAAGTCGCCGACGTCGGAGGTGACGGCACCGCCGGTCAGGGTGGTGTCGCCGTTGTAGTCGTGCCAGGCGCAGAACCCGGTGGTGGTGCTCTGGTAGTTGTCGGGGTTGGTGCCCTGCGGCGACAGGACGACGTAGTACGCGTCGCGGTTGGCGGCGGCGGTCAGGTTGCCGAAGTGGTGCGCCGCGGCCAGCGCCTCGACGCCCAGCTGGTGGCCGGTGGCCTGGGCCGGGGAGGCCGTGGAGTTGTCGTACCAGACGCCGGAGAGCACGCCGCCGGTCGGGTAGGGGACGTGGGCGGCGCCGGCCGGGCAGCTGGTGGCGCCCTTGGCGACGAGCGGGCCGTCGCAGTACTGGGTCATGGTGCCGGACCACTGCTCGCCGCCGGTGCCGATGCCCTTGAACAGGTTCTGCGCGACCGGGGCGCCGTGGTACGGGTCGTTGCTGAAGGTCAGGTCGCCGTTGGCGTCGGTGCCCTGGGTGCCCCACTGGTTACCGTAGAAGACGACGTAGACCTTCGGCTGGCCGCTCGTCACACCCACGCCGTTGGTGCCACCGCCGTAGACGAGGGTGCCGGAGGTGTGCTTGGCACCCTTCTGCGCCGCCTTGGCGTCGGCGAGCTCCGGCATGTAGCCGTGGCCGCGGTTGCCGGCCGCGTGCGAGCCGCCGTCGGGGGCGACGGCGGCCGAGGCCGGACCGGCGGAGAGCGCGGTGGTGGCGGCCAGCAGAGCAGCTGCGCCGAGCACGGCCGCTCCGGCGCGGCGCCGGGATGACGAACCGTTGATCATTGTGTCGTGCCTCTCGGTTGGAGACCTCGCACCACCGCTCTGTGGCGGACGGCGCGCTTCGGGTGGGGGGCACGCCGGATTCGGCCGGCGCGGCGTCCCGCGCAGCCTCCAACCGGCGTCCGATGCACGGGAATCGAGCCATCCCGACCTGTTGGCCAGTGGATGATCACCGTCCCGTGGTCGGCGAAATTAGCAGCCGCTGTCCGGCGGGTCAACGGTGGTCGTCGACCCGGTCAATACTGTGAATGGGGCTGTGAGCTGCGGCAGTCCGTACACCGCAGATCCGTGGGGTCGTCCGTTCCCGAAGCCCGGCACAGCCGGGACATTCAGTGTTTTCAGGACACCGCGATCCAGGCCCCGTCGCCGTCCCGCAGCCGCTCGCCGCGCAGTTGCCGGCGCGGCGGCTGCACGGTGGTGAGCGCCTGCGCGATGCGGCGCCGGGGTGGCAGCAGCTTGGCGACGGAGGCCCCCGCCATCACCAGCGTCGTCGCCGCCACCACGGTGGCCAGCGCCTGGAAGCCGGAGCCGGGCCGCGCGAGGCCCTTCAGCGAGAGCACCGACGCCCCGCCCACCCCCAGCGCTCCGGCTGCCGGTAGTCCTCCGTACACGCGATCTCTGCCCCTCCACGACGGTGCCGGACGGTGGACGCTGCGCCGGGCTGCGGCTCAGGTGGCGCGCCAGTGCTCCTCACGGCGCCGCAGCGCGTCCCACAGGGCGCGGAGGTAGACGGCGTGCTGGAACAGGTCGTAGGCCAGCTCGACGCCGAGCGTGCCGGCCAGCAGCTGGGCCCGCCAGCCGGCGCCGCGGGCGGTGACCACCTTCTCCAGCACGAAGACCAGGCCGACGGCGAGCCAGAAGGCGGTGAACTCCGGCTTCCCCCGGGCCAGCATCCAGCCGGTGAAGACCAGGTAGAGGGCCAGGAAGAGGACGGACAGGCCCATCAGGCCCTGCCGCAGGAAGTAGGGGGCGGTGACCCTGGTCCAGCCGTAGTCGCGCAGGTTCTCCAGCGCGCCGCGCTGCCAGCGCAGCCGCTGGTGCCAGAGCGTCGACAGACTGGTCATCACCTCGGTCACCACGCCGCAGCCGGCCGGGGAGACCGTCCGGTAGCCCAAGGTCCGTACCGCCTTGGTGATTTCGTCGTCCTCGGTGAGGGAGGCGAGCGAGTAGTAGGAGCTGCCGCCGCCGATCAGCCCGGCCCGGCGGGCCCGCCGCACCTCGCGCAGGGTGGTGACCCGGAAGAGCGTGGCGGTGCCGGTGAGCACGTCCGCCCGGTACTCGCGGCGGGCGATCTCGCGGGCGTAGCGGTGGAACTCGATGCGCTGCAACGCCCCGAGCAGGCCACCGCCCGGCTCGCCGTAGAAGATGCCGCCGACCGCACCGACCGTGCCGTCCATCGCGGCGACGGCGCTGGCCAGGAAGGACGGCTGCAGCATGGTGTCGGCGTCCTGGACCAGGACCAGGTCGCCGTCGTCGAGGATGTCCAGCAGCCGGCCGAGGGCCTGGTTGAGGGCACCGGCCTTCTTGTGCCGGTTCTCCCGCGTCTCGAGGACGGTGGCGCCGTTGGCCCGGGCGATGTCCGCGGTCTCGTCGGTGCAGTTGTCGGCCACCACCACGATCCGGTGCGGCGGTCGCTGCTGGCGGTACAGCGCCGCGATGGCGGCGGCGATCCGCTCGGCCTCGTCGTGGGCGGGGATGAGCGCGAGGATGTGGGGGGCCGCCGGCGTCCCGCCGTGGCGGGGGCGGGGGGCCGGGCGTCGTCCGGGGCGGGGCCAGCGCATGCGGGTGCTCCTGGAGCGGTGTGGTCCGGGGACGGCCGAGCTTGGCGGAGCCGGGGCGGATCTCGACGGTGTCCTGGGCTGCGGCGAAGACCGGCGCACCCAGCTGGATGCCGACCAGGGCCCGCCCGACCGGGGCCGTCGCGCCGACCGCCAGGGCCGGGTAGATCGACACCCAGGCGTCCGTGCCGGGCCCGCTCGGCACCAGGTCCAGCCGGACGGCCGGGCAGGTCAGGGTGCGGCGGTCGGCCGACAGCACGCCGGTGGCGACGACCTCGTGGCTCTCGTCCTCCCAGCGGGTGTAGGCCACCCGGTCCTCGGTGAACTGCAGCCCGTCGGGGGCGGTGAAGACCACCCTGACCGTGCCGATGGTGGGCCGACCGGTGTTGCGGATGACGAACGCGGGGTAGATCCAGCGGTCCTGTCCCGCGGTCGCCGTCAGCGTCTGCGTCCTGATGTCGGCCCGCAGCCCGCTGTCGGCGATCCGGCCGGAGATCTGGATCGGCGCCAGCCGCCCGATGCTCGCCGAGCCGTTGTCGTAGCGGCCGGGCAGGGCGTCGGCGCGGGCCTGCACCGGGATCGTGTAGACGAGCGAACCGGTGTCGCTGGTGGTGGTGTTGAGGTGCGGGTTCGAGCTGATCACCAGGGTCCGCCCGGAGTCCAGGATGGTGTGGTCCAGGTTGCCGGTGATCACGCCGTGGACGGTGTCGTAGTACGCGTAGGTGGGCTGGCCGCTGTAGCTGAAGCCGTCCGGGGCGGTGAACCGCTGGTCGATCACGCCCGGGTTCACCGGCTGGCCGGTGGCGGAGGTGAACTTCACGGTGAAGACGGTCTGTTGACCGGGCGCGGCGAGCGGGATGGTGTCCTGGATGACGGTCAGGGCCCGCTCGTCGCCGACCGGTGCGGGGACGACGACCGTCACGGGCAACTGCTCGACGTTGTCCTTGAGGTTGATCTCGCCGCTGTACTGGATCTCCACCGTGGAGGTGTAGAGGCCCGGCGGCGTGTCGCTCGCGGCGCCGACCCGGAAGACGCCGTCCAGGGAACCCTGGTTGGGCAGCAGTTGCTGGCCGGGGAAGGTGCGGCTGAGCCGCCGGCCGGTGCTGCCGGGGCCGCCCACCAGGCCGTCGGCCAGGGTCAGCACGACGGTGACGAACCGCCCGTCGACCGTGTTCGGCCCGCGGTTCTTCACCCGGATGCCGAGGTCGAACTGCTGCCCGCGCTGGACCGCGTGGGGGTAGACGGCCTCGCCGTACAGGTCCGCGGCCGGCTGCACCGGCGGCTTCATGTCGGCCACCGCCGTCACGCCGCGGACCCGGTGGTTACAGTAATCGCCGATGTACAGGTTCCCCACGGCGTCCAGTGCCACCCCGATCGGGTTGTAGAGCCGGGTGGCGACGGCTGGGCCGCCGTCGTCGACGTAACCTGCGATCCCGTTGCCCGCCACCGTGGTGATGATGCCGCTGGTCGACACCTTGCGCACGCGGTGGTTCAGGCTGTCGCCGATGTACAGATTGCCCGCGGCATCCAGCGCCACGTCGTAGGGACCGTTCAGACTGGTGGCGACGGCGGGTCCGCCGTCGGAGACGTACCCCGCCTGGCCGTTGCCGGCGACGGTCGTGATGATGCCGTTGCGGGACACCTTGCGGACCCGGTGGTTGCCGAAGTCGGCGATGTACAGGTTCCCCTCGCGATCGACGGCCACCCCGCTGGGGTTCTGGAGCCGGGTGGCGGTGGCCGGTCCGCCATCGGAGACGTACCCCGCCTGGCCGTTGCCGGCGACGGTCGTGATGATCCCGGCAGGAGACACCCTGCGGACCCGGTTGCCGAGCCATTCGGTGAAGTACAGGTTTCCCTCGAGGTCCACTGCAACACCGTGGGGGGCGTTCAGTGGGGTGGCGGTGGCCGGTCCACCGTCGGAGACGTACCCCGCCTGGCCGTTGCCGGCGACGGTCGTGATGATCCCGGCAGGGGTGACCTTGCGGATCCGGTTGTTGGCGCCGTCGGAGAAGTAGATGTTGCCGGTGTCGTCGACGGCCACCTTGATGGGCTGGTTGAGCTTGGTGGCGACGGCAGGTCCGCCGTCGGACACGTACCCCGGCTGGCCGTTCCCCGCGATGGTGGTGATGATCCCGTCGGGGGTCACCCTGCGGACCCGGTGATTGCTACGGTCCGGGATGTAGAGGTTGCCCTGCTTGTCGAGGGCCACGCCTTGGGGGTAGTTGAGCCTCGTCAGGGCCGCGGGGCCACCGTCGGAGACGTAGCCGGCGGCGCCGGTGCCGGCGACCGTGGCGATGGCGCCATCGGGCAGGCCCTTGGGCTGGGGTCCGGTTCCGGTACTCGATTCGACTGCCATCAGTGCTGCTCCCGTCTGCGGGCAGGACACATCGGGCGCGGGGGTGCCGCGTCGATGAGGAGGGGATGGGTCCGGAGTACGCCGTAGCCTAACCAGCCGACTCCGGCGCACCCCCATGCTCCTTCCGGACAATCCGGCCGTCGGCCGGAACGACACCCTTGCGCGTCAACACCCTTGTGCAAGTGGACCCTTGAGCTCCGAGGCCGAACCCCGCGGCCACCTTGCCGAAGCCGCATATGTCACGGGTCCACGCCACCGGCATGCCGCCGGCCACTGCCCGCGGGGCCGACGCCCAGAGCGCCCGTGCGCACCGGAAACCCGCCGACGGACCACCGCCGTCGGCCACCGGCCGCCCGACCCGGTGGCCGGAATGCGGCGCGCCCGGTCGCTGCCGCGGCACGGGCCCGCCGCGGGCCACCCCCCGAAACGATCATTCCGACACCAGTCGGTCCCTTCGTCACCGAACCCACCGTGCTAAGGTGCCGCGGTTGGATACCTGCACCATCGTGCAGGTGTTCGCCAGCGCGCCAGGCAGCGAAGCCGGTGACGCCCGCGACCCGCGGGCCAGTCCGGCGCTGTCCCGCAACTGTGAGGGCCGCCCGTTCCGGGGCCCGAGCCAGGTCGCCTCCTGTCGCGCAACGACATCGACCCTCGTGGGAAGGGGCGATCCGTCTCCGTCGGTGCTCCTGGCGCCGCCGCTCAACGGGTTGGCCGCTTCCCGCCCGCACAGGAGGAAGTGGCGCATGACGCCCCACCCCGCCCGGCGCACGCCGCTCGTCCGTGCCCTGTCCGCAGCGACCGCCCTGGTCGCGGCCACGGCAGTGCTCGCCGGCTGCAGCAGCTCCAAGAGCTCCGGCGGCACCGCGTCCGCCGCGCCCGCCGGGTCACCGGCCGCCGCGTCGTTCCCGGTCACGGTGACCCCCTCGAACGGCAGCGTCACCATCAAGAGCCAGCCGCAGCACATCGTCTCGCTCTCGCCGACGGCGACCGAGGACCTGTACGCGGTGGGTGCGGGCAAGCAGGTCGTCGCGGTCGACTCCACCTCGAACTACCCCTCCGGCGTGCCGACCTCCAGCCTCAGCGGGCTGACCCCGAACATCGAGGCGATCGTCAAGTACAGCCCGGACCTGGTGATCGCCTCCCAGGACGCGAACGGGCTGGTCGCCGGGCTCACCAAGCTCGGCGTGCCGGTGCTGATCGAGCCAGCGGCGACCAAGCTGGACGACGCCTACCAGCAGATCAACCAGATCGGCCAGGCCACCGGCCACACCGCCGAGGCCACGCAGACCGTCGCCGACATGAAGTCCAAGATCGACGCCACGGTCAAGCAGGCCGGCTCCGGCCACGGCAACCTGAGCTACTTCTGGGAGGTGAGCGCCAACCCCTACTACTCGGCGACCTCCTCCACCTTCGTCGGCCAGGTCGCCTCGCTGTTCGGCCTGAAGAACATCGCCGACGCGGCCGCCAAGGCCTCCGACGGCGGCTACCCCCAGCTGGCCCAGGAGTACATCGTCTCGGCGCAGCCGCAGCTGGTCTTCCTCACCGACAACGACGCCGCCGACGGCGGGCAGACCCCGCAGGTGGTCGCGGCCCGGCCCGGCTGGTCGACGATCCCGGCGGTGAAGAACGGTCAGGTCATCGGCCTGAACGACGACGTCGCCTCGCGCTGGGGCCCGCGCCTGCCCGAGCTGGTCTCGGAGATCGCGCAGGCGGTCCAGAAGGCCCCCGCCCAGTGACGGACGACGGACGGCAGTCGTGATCCGGAGCGCCTTCCGCTCCCGCACGGTGCGGGCCTACGGCATCGCGGTGGCCTTCCTGGCCGCCGCGGTGCTGGTCGGCGCGATGGCCGGGGCCGCGGACCTCAATCCGCTGGCCACGGCCGCCGCGCTGCTGGACCGGCTGCCGTTCGTGCACCTGACCTCGGGCCTCAGCCCGCTGGACCACGCGGTGCTCTTCCAGATCCGGCTGCCGCGCCTGGCGCTCGGTGCGCTGGTCGGCGGCGCGCTCTCGCTGGCCGGCGCGGGCTACCAAGGCGTGTTCCGCAACCCGCTGGTCGACTCCTCGCTGCTCGGCTCCTCGGCCGGGGCCGGCCTCGGCGCGACGATCGCCATCGTCTCGCTGGGAACCTCCTCGCCGGCGGCCGTGCCGGTGGCCGCGTTCGTCGGCTCGCTGGCCGGGGTGGCCGTCTCCTACCTGGCCGGCGCGGCCGGCGGCCCCGACACCTCGACGCTGCTGCTGGCCGGGCTGGCGGTCTCGATGTTCCTGACCGCCGTCCAGACCTACGTGCTGCAACGCTCCACCCAGGACATCCAGCAGGTCTACTCCTGGCTGCTGGGATCGCTGTCGGCCGCCACCTGGCACCAGGCCGGCGAGATCCTGCCCTACCTGGCGGTCTCGGTCACCGCGGTGCTGCTGCACGGCCGGCACCTCGACGTGCTCTCGGTCGGCGACGAGGAGGCCCGCTCGCTGGGCCTGCGCCCGGGCCGGATCAGGCTGGTCGTGGTGGCCGGCTGCGCGCTGGCCGCGGCGAGCGCGGTGGCGGTCAGCGGGCTCATCGGCTTCGTCGGCATCATCGTGCCGCACGCGGTGCGCCGGCTGGCCGGCTCCTCCTACCGGCACGTGCTGCCGCTCTCGCTGCTGTTCGGCGCCGCCTTCCTGGTCCTCGCCGACACCCTGGCGCGCACCGTCGTGGCACCGGCCGAGCTGCCCATCGGCGTGGTCACCGCGCTGATCGGCTCCCCGGCGTTCGTCTGGATCCTGCGCTCCACCCGGTCGGTGCGCACATGAGCGCGGCCGCACCCGCAGCCGCAGGCGCGCCGGGCCTGGAGGTGGCCGGGGTCGACGTCGCGCTGGACCGCACCCCCGTGGTGCACGCGGTCTCCTGCTCCGTCGACCCCGGCGGCTGGCTGGCCCTGATCGGCCCCAACGGCGCCGGCAAGTCCACCCTGCTGCGCGCCGTCGCCGGGCTGCTCCCGCACCGCGGCACGGTCCACGTGCACGGCAGCGAGGTCACCCGGCTGCGCGCCCGCGACCGGGCCCGCCTGATCGCCTACGTGCCGCAGCACCCCGTGCTCCCGCCCGACATGACGGTCCGCGAGTACGTGCTGCTGGGCCGCACCCCGCACCTCGGCTACCTCGCCAACCCCGGCGAGCGCGACCGCAGCGCGGCCGCCGCGATGCTGGCCGCCCTGGACCTCACCCACTACGCCGACCGCCGGCTGGCCGCCCTCTCCGGCGGTGAACGCCAACGCGCCGCCCTCGCCCGGGCGCTGGCCCAGGAACCGCGGCTGCTGCTGCTCGACGAGCCCACCTCGGCCCTCGACCTCGGCCACCAGCAGCACGTGCTGGACCTGGTGGACGAGTTGCGCACCACGCGGCGCCTGACCGTCGTCACCACCCTGCACGACCTGACCACCGCTGCCCAGTACGCCGACCGGCTGGTCCTGCTGCACGGCGGCCGGGTCGAGGCGAGCGGCCCGCCCGGCGAGGTCCTCACCCAGGACGTGATCGCCCGGGTGTACGCGGCCCGCGTCGCGGTGACCACGGACCCCGACGGCCGCCCCGTGATCACCCCGTTGCGCGGTCAGCGGCCCTGACCTGCCGGCGGGTCGGCGCCCACAGGCGCGGCCGGTGGCTCGTCCTCCCCCCGCACCCGACGGCACCCCTTCCCAAGCGCCCCGGCAGCCGCCATCATGGCTCCGCTCCCTTGTCCGTCCACGGTCATCTCGCCGGGCCCCACACCCGGTTGACGGCCGACCTCGCCATGTCCCGATGCACCGCACGCAGTTGACCCCCACCTCCGTCAGGAGTAACTCATGCGCATCGTCAGCTCCAAGAGCCTCGCCTCCCTGACCGCCGTCCTGGCGCTCACCGCGCTCGGCACCACCGCGCTGGCGCCCGGCGCCGAAGCCCGCCCGGCCCCGGTCGCCCAGGGTCACGGCCACGCCCACGCGGGGGTCAAGTCGATCAACGGCGCCAAGGGCCTGCGGGCCCGCACGGCCCCGACCGACGCCGCCAACACGCTCAGCGTGCAGTCCAGCGGCAGCCAGGGCGTGGTCTCGCCCAACCCGCAGGTCTACCTGGTCTTCTGGGGCTCGCAGTGGTCCAACGACCCGGCCGGCGTGGCGCCCGACATGCAGAGCATGTTCAACGGGCTCTACGGCGGCCAGGACACCTGGGGCACCATCCTCGACCAGTACTGCGAGGGCGTCGCCACCGGCACCACCGACTGCGCCGGCAACGGCACCCCCGTCAGCCACCCGACCAGCAGCCCGCTGGCCGGCGTCTGGTTCGACAACGCGGCGCCCGCCCCGGACAGCGCCGCCGCGAGCGACCTCGCCGGCGAAGCCGCCAGCGCCGCCGCGCACTTCGGCAACACCACCCAGGCGCCCAACCTCAACGCCCAGTACGTGATCCTCTCCCCCACCGGCACCCACCCGGACGGCTTCCCGGACTCCGGCTTCTGCGCCTGGCACGACCAGACCTCCAGCCCGTACGGCACGCTGGCCTACACCAACATGCCGTACATCCCGGACAGCGGTGCCGGCGCCTGCACCACCTTCACCGACGGTCGCCTGCTCTCCGGCATCGAGTCCACCGAGACGCACGAGTACGCCGAGACCGTGACCGACTTCTGGCCCAGCACCGGCTGGAACGGCGGCGGCGGTGAGATCGGCGACGAGTGCCAGAACATGGACGCCTACGTCACCCTGTCCACCGGCACCTTCGACCTCCAGGGCCTGTGGTCCAACGCGGCCGACGCCTGCGTCACCCAGGGCTGAGCAGCACGCGGGGCGGACGGCGCCGGGGCCGGGCAGACCCCCCACCCCCCCGCCCCCCCCCTCCCACCCCCACC
>NZ_JBNQTI010000206.1:0-12588 GCF_050325825.1 Kitasatospora sp. LaBMicrA B282 | reverse complement strand
GCCGGCCCGGGCCGCCCGCGCCGCAGGGCGGGCACGGCCGCCGCGAGCAGCGCGAGCTCCGCCGCGCCGAGCACCGCTGCCGGCAGCTCGCTGGCCAGGCCGCTGTTCAACGCCCGCACCGGCCCGAGCCCGAGCGCGGAGTTGAGCACGAACCCGCCGAACAGTGCACCCGCCAGGGCCGTGCCGGTGCGCCGACGGGTGGGCGGCCCGAGCAGGTCGCGCGGCGCCGCCAGCAGTACCAGCAGCCAGAGGACCTGCGGTCCGTACCAGATCAGGACCAGGGCGATCAGCCGTGGCCAGTCACCCTCGGCCCAGGACGTGCTCTCCGGCAGGTACAGCGCGACCCGGGTCAGCAGCACCGGCAGGCTGACCAGGCCGGCAAGGCGGGCCGTGGTCCAGCGGCCGAGGCCGGCCGCGAGGGCCGACCCGAGGGTGAGCAGCACGCCGACCTGGTCGAGCCAGAAGTCGGGACGGGTACTGGTGACCAACGCCCGCAGCATGGGGCCCAGCACCCCGGCGTGCTGCAGGGGCAGCCAGAGACGCGTCACCTGCCACATCAGCGTGGTGGCCGCCGCCGCGGTGGCGGCGAACGGCGCGGCCAGGGCCGCCGACCGGGCCAGTGCCCCTGCTGACCCGAGCCCGAGTCGCAGGCGCAGCCCGTGCGCGGCCAGGTCGAGCAGTTCCAGCGCGACGGCCCGGCGGCTCGCCCCTGCGGTGCTCTCCGCGAACACCGCCGCCAACTCCGCGCCGCGCTCGCGCCGGTAGCCGCCCGGGTGGAGCCGCAGCGCCAACGCCAGACCACGCCCGCTCATGACGCGAACCCGGAGCGCAGCTTGGGGGAGCGGGCGGCCGCGGCCAGCCGGCGTTCGGCCTCGGCCGCGACCGCGCGCAGCCGTTCGGCCTCGGCGGTCAGCACCGCGCGCCCGCCGTCGGTGAGCGCGTAGACCCGCCGGGCCCGACCGTCGACCACCTCCTCGCTCACCACCCGGACCAGTCCCTGCCCGAGCAGGCGGTCCAGCGCGCCGTAGAGGGTGCCGGTGCGCAGCTTCACCCGGCCGCCGGAGATCGCGTCGACCTCCTGGAGCAGCGCGTAGCCGTGCCGAGGGGCATCGGCCAGCGCGGTGAGCAGGAGCAGCGTGGGCTCCTGTAACGAACGGTCCTTCGAACGATCCTCCATGGGTCTACATATACCGGTGGACGGCATATGTCGTCCAGAGGAGCGGCGCAGGCCCCCGAACGACGCGTGGGCGCCGAGTCCGCGGCCTTGCCGCGTACCTGACGCCCACTCACGAACGGTCGTTACTCATCTGCTACTCCTCGGTGGCCTCCCGGACCAGCTGGTAGGCGGCCGTGAGGGTCAGGCTCGGGGCCGCCTGGCGCAGTGCCTTGACGGCCGCGACGTCGTCGTGGACCGCGTGGCCGCCCGCCGCCAGGATCCGGTGCACCCAGCGGCGCCGGACCTCCCGGTCGGGTCGCGCGGCGGCGTCCTCGACGAGGGTCAGGGCCCGGGCCAGGCCGGCGCGTTCCCCGTCCCCGGCGCCCTCCAGGGCCTGTCGCAGGGCCACTGCCAGTTCGGGGGACTCGCGGATGACGAGGACGGGCTCGACGGGGGTCTTGGTGGATCGGAACATGGCGCCACTCCTTTCGGGGAGAACGGGAGAGAACGGGGGAGAACGGGGGAGAGCCGGGCCCGGGAGGATGCCTCCGCCCCAGGGGTGGGCGGACGCATCCTCCTCGGCATCGTCCGTGCCGGCTGCTCGGTTACGGTCTGAACCCGGCGGAAGGTCAGAAGCAGTTCGACTGGATCGCCGAGATCCCGAGGATGTTCAGCGCCGCATTGCCGGCCGCCTGCTTGAACTCCGCCGCGCTGCCCGCCTTGACGAGCAGTCGGGCGGCATCCGCGACGCCGCCCAGGCCCTTGATCGCCTTGTAGGCCTTGGACGCGGGAATGAACGCCGCGGCGACCGCGGCCACGCACTTGGTGTACTTCCAGGCGGTGTTCCACCACGGGTCGGCGACGACCGGGAACGCGGTGTTCTGGTCGAAGGCGATGGTCTGGATCAGGGCGCCGCCCTCGACCCGGTAGGAGGTCGCCACCGGGGCGCCGTTCGCGTCCTTGGCCCAGGGGGCGTCGAACATGCCGAGCGCCTGGCCGTCCTGGTCCAGCACCAGGACGCTGCCGTCGTCGAGCTGCTGGGTGCTCGCACCGTCCGGCAGGCCGAGGTCGAAGCGGTACTCGTGGGCCGCGTCGGCGTCGTGGATGGTGATCAGCGAGCGGACGCCGCCGTCGGTGGTCGGCTGGACGGCCAGGTCCGCGCTGCGGGCGGCGCCCGGGTAGACGATGGTGCCGTTGTCGGTCGGGACGCCCTTGGCCTGGTTGGTGTTGGGCAGGCCGATGCCGATCGTGGTGCCGCTCGCGCTGACGCCCAGGGCGCCGCCGGCAGCCGGGGCGGTGACGGTGGCCGTCCCGTTGTCGCCGTTGGTGACCGCCTGCAGCGCGCCGCCCGGCAGCACGGTGCTGGGGGCCAGGTCGGCGGTGCCGGTGACCTTCTCGACGGTGGCGGCGGCCTGCTGGGCCTGGGAGCCGCTGTCGTCGGCGAACGCGGCCGGTGCCGCCGTGGCGGCGCTGCCGAGCACCGCGGTGGCGCAGATCAGCGCGATGACGCTGGACCGCACCGAACGGGCCGGGTTCTTCGACTTGACGGAATGTATACGCACGTAGGATTTCCTCGCGGGTTTCTCGCCGGCGCCTTGTCGGGCCCGGTGGGATCGGTCGCGCCGAATCTGTGGGACATTTCGACGAGGCGGTGACGGGACTGTCCAGGTGTCCACCCCGCCTGCCACATTGCCGAATTGACTTTCCGTCCGGTGCGGATTTCGTTGGCGCTGACGCTAGCCCAGCCCCGCCCGCGGTGGCCTATACGCGATCTATAAATGGCGCCTGACGGCAGAAAACCCGGTCTTCCGGTCGGCAATTCGGTCATCGAGCAGGAAAGTCGGAAATTCGTCGATGGCGGCCGAAGGCCGTGGTTCAGGCGCCCGGCAGGTAGTGCGGCGTCGGCGGCTGCGGCGCCGGGCCGAAGCGGCCCATCCACTTGGTGTACAGCTGCTGCCAGGCGCCGTCGGTGCGCATCTGCTCCAGTACGGCGTTGGTGAAGCTGACGAAGTCGTCGTCGGACTTGGCGATCGCCAGCCCGTGCGGTTCGGAGGTGAGGACCGGCCCGACGATCGTGGTGTCGGGGTCCTGCGCCGCCAGACCCTGCAGCAGGTGCTCGTTGGTCACGATCGCGTCGGCCTTGCCCAGCTGGAGCAGGACCAGACAGCTGGTCACATCGGGGACCAGGGTGATCTTCACCGCAGGACGGGCCTGCTGCAGGGTGGGGACGGCGGTGGTGTTCTCGACCGTGCAGACCGTCCGTCCGCCGAGGTCCGCTAGACCGTTGAAGCCGGATCCGCGCCGCACCAGCACCCGCTGGCCGTCGTCGAAGTAGTCCGTGCTGAGGGCGACCTGCTGCTTGCGGTCGCAGGTGATGGTGATCGAGTCGGCCACGATGTCGACCGTGCCGTCGGCCAGTGCCTTGAACCGCTGGTCGAGGTCGACCGTGCGGAAGACGACCTGGTCCGGACGGCCGAACAGGGCCTGGGAGAGCTGGTGCACCAGGTCGACGTCGAAGCCTTCGAGGTTCCCGGTCGCCGAGTCGCGGTAGCCCCACAGGTAGGAGTTCTGGTCCACCGCGGCGATGAGCTTGCCGCGCTGGACGATCCGCTGCATGGTCGAGTTCGTCGGCATGGCGTCGGGCGCCGGCAACGGGGTCAGCGGCGGCGCACTGGCCAGTGGATCACAGCTGGGAGCCGAGGAGTTCAGCGCGCGGGTCGGTGTGGTGCCGAGGGTGACCGTCGGGGCGGCGTGCGCCCGGTCCGCCGGGCCGCCGGTGGGGCCGGTGGCCACCAGGGCGAGTAACAGGGCCAGGGCCGCGACCGCCGGCAGCAGCTGCGCCGCTCGCGCGCCACCGGGCCGGTGCCCGCCGCCGGACCTGCTCCGGCCTCCGCCGCCACTGCCTCCGCCGCCACTGCCTCCGCCGCTCCGTCGTCGTAGGAATCGCACCACTGCCGTCCTCCCCTGGTGAGTTCCCGCCGCGCCCCGCCGGCTGCCTCGGCCTCGTCACCAACATCCCCAGAGCGTAATGATGTTGGAGTTCCGTGCAAGTAACGCGAAGGGATTTGTGGCGCAGCTGGTGCAAAGGGGTCGTGGTCGGCCGCGATCAGTCCGGATACCGGTGTCCGACAAGCGCGTTGGCGGTGCGCACCACCCGCTCGAAGGGCTCGACGTCACCGGCGGCGCGGCAGAGCACGTGCGCGCCCTGGAGCAGCGTGATCAGGGTCGCGGCGAGGTCGGCGGCGGCTGCGGGGGCGAGCCCGGCGGCGGTCAGCCGCTCGGCGAGCTGGTCCACCCAGCCCGTGAAGGCGCTTGCCGCGACCTGGCGCAGCGTCGCGTCGTCGGCTGCCGTGCCCGCGCCGACGGTGACCGCCGCGACCGCGCACCCGCCACCCGCCGCGGAGGCCTCGACCACCGGCCGGACCAGCTCCAGGAAGGCGCCGACGACCGTCGCGGGGTGCTCGGCGGGCAGTGCGGCCAGGCGGGCGCGGACCTCGCAGCCGTTGCGCTCGGCGGCCTCGGCGACCAACTGCGCCTTCCCGCCGGGGAAGTGGTGGTAGATCGCACCGCGGGCGGCGCCGCTGCTGGCCAGCACGTCGGTGAAGGACATGCCCGCCACGCCGCGCTGCTGGAGCGCCGCGACGGTCGCCTCGATCATGCGCTCGCGGGTCTCGCCGGCCAAGGTCGCCTCCGGTCGTCGGTACTTGACTAGTACGCCCATCCTAGCCCAAGCTGGACTAGCTAGTACGTGCGTACTAGCCGCGATCCCGAGGAGGGCCCATGCCCATCACCGTCACCGCGCCCCGCGGCGTCCTCACCCCGGACGGCGAGCGCGAGATCCTGCCGCAGTTGACCACCGCCCTGGTCGAGGCGAACGGCCTGGCCGGGAACCCCGCCTTCACCGCGATGGTCGGCGGCACCCTGCACCTCCTGGACCCGGCCCACGTCTACGCCGGCGGGGTCAACCGCCCGGTCGTCATGGTGGAGTTGAAGCTGCCCGACATCGGCCTGCCCACCCCCGAGTCCCGCGCCGCGTTCATCCACGCCGCCACGGACGTCGTGGCGCGCCTGAGCGTCGACTGGCACGACAGTGACGACACCTGGATCAACATCCTCAACGCCCGCGACGGCGCCTGGGGGATCGGCGGCAACGCCCTGAGCAACGACGACCTCGTCGCCTCGATCACTGCGGCCGCCGGCTGACCGAGCACTACGCCGTCGGCGCCGGGGGTTCCGCCTCGAGGTCGGCCATGACCAGGCCGGAGCTCACGGCGTGCCGGTCGCCGGCGGTGCTGAGCCGAAGGCCGGCCCACTGGTCGAGGTGCCGGCAGGCCCAGGCGGGGTCGTAGGCCGCGGTAGGCAGCTGTGGCAGGCGCTTGCGGCCCGTCTCGTCGAGGCGGTACGGGGCCTCGAAGGCCGCGTGCCAGTGGGCCAGGTCCGCGGCGAAACGCGCCTCGGCCGCCGCGGGCTCGATGCCCAGGTACCCGGCGATCTCCGCCCAGGAACTCCCGCGCTCGCGCTCGTAGACCACGGCCGAGATCAGCGCGCGCTCCGCCAGTTCGACCAGCTGGAGCGCCTGGCTGACCCGGCCACCGGGGCCGGTGTCCGCATCGTTCCCGGTGGCCACCAGCCCGCCCGCGCTGTCGGCCACGTCCACGGCGTGATCGCAGAGCACCAGCCGGGCGAGCGCCTCGCGGGAGAACCGGGCGCGGTCGCCGTCATAGGGAGTCGTCTCAGCCACGGCCGAAGCCTGGCACGGTCCTTCGGCCCGGGAAACCGGTTTTCGCCGTCTGTCGCCCGCGGTCGCGGGCCGTCGCGGGTCAGTGCAGGACAGGTCAGTGCGGGGCAGTACAGGTCAGTGCGGGTCAGCGCTGCGTGCGGCGGAAGTCGCCCGCAGTCCGGCCGGTGGTGCGGGCGAAGAACTTGCCGAAGTTGGTGGGTTCGGTGAACCCGAGCGCCCGGCCGATCGCGGCCACCGGCAGGTCGGTGTGGGCGAGCAGGCGCTGGGCCTGCAGCGCCACCCGGGCGTCGACGAGCTGCTTGGCGCTGCGGCCGGTGGCGGCGAGGCAGGCGCGGGTCAGGGTGCGCGGGGAGTACCCGAGCCGGGCGGCGTACTCCTCGACGGAGCGGGTGGTGGCGTGGCAGCGTTCCAGCTCGCGCCGGAAGGCCAGGTGGACCTCGGCGCCGGGGGTGGCGGGCGCGGCGGGCGCGGGGCGTGTCGGTCCGGCCGGGCCCGGCAGGCGGGCCAGGCGGATGAGCAGCGCACCGAGGAGCTGGCGCAGCAGCGCGGCGGTCAGCCCGCCGTTCGTGCCGGCGGGCAGGGTCGGGCCCGGGGGCTGCTCGTCCCGCAGGCTCCGGTACTCCGCGGCCAGTTCCGTCACGGCGCGTTCGAAGGCGTCGAGTTCGTGCGGCGGCAGCCGTCGGGCGACCGGCCCGAACCCGTCCAGTACCTCGCGTGCGGCGGGCAGCGGTGGCGGGAAGTCGGCGGTGAACAGCAGCAGGACGGCGTCCAGGTCCGCGGGGCGGCCACTCGCGTCGGCGGGCAGGCGCTGCACCTGGCCCGGGCGCAGGTGCAGCAGCGTGCCGCGGGTGCAGGGGTGGCTGACGAAATCGACCATCGCGGTGCCTTCGCCGCCCCGCACCAGCAGGAGCTGATGGAAGTCGAGACGGCTCGGCCGATGGGCCACCGAGGCCTTCAACCGCAGCTTAAGCGCGTCGAAGCTCAGCACCTCGAGGCCGGTGTGCTGCCGGTCGGGGTTGTCGTAGGCGATGTCGATGACGCCGTGCTGTCCAGTTTCGACCATCACGCGTCCCGACCCTACCTCGTCCGCCCGGCGGCCGCGGGGGATCGTGGAGTCCCAAGCCAAGTCCTCGTGACGGAAGGACCGTTCCCATGTCCCTGCCCCAGGTCGTCACCGACCCCGCGAAGCTCCCGATCCTCTTCCAGGACGCCCTGAACGCCGGCGACGTCGACGCCGTGCTGGCCCTGTTCGCCCCGGAGGCGGGCATGCGCACGGTGACCGGCGAGCACCTGGTGGGTGCCGACGCGCTGCGTGCGGAGATCGGCGGCACGGTCGCCGCCCGCGGACGGCTGACCAACGTCCCGCGGCTCACGTTGTTCGGCGCCGACACCGCCCTGCTGGTCACCGACTGGACCATGGAGATCGACGGTCCCGACGGCGAACGGATCGCCCCGACCGGCAGCACGGCCAACATCGCCCGCCGCGGCCCCGACGGCGGCTGGCGCTTCGCCCTGCTCAACCCGCGCGGCACCGCCTGAGGCCGGTCGGCCCGACTCAGCCGGACCACACGGTGACCGTCGCATCGACCGTGTAGTTCGCAGGGGTGATGGCGTCGACTTTGATCAGCACCGTGCGCCCGCCGGGCGACTTCAGGCAGACCAGCGTGCCGACGGAGACGATGGCCTCGGTGTTCGGGTGGGTCGTGGCCCAGTCGGAGCACGCGGCAGCGGTGGGCGTCGCGGGGCCGGTCCAGACGTCGAAGTGGTCGTGGGCCACCGAGATCGTGTCGCTCAGCATGGCGGTCGTGTCGGTGAACTCGGTCGAGCTGACGCCCGCGTCCGCGGAATCGGACCTGGGCCCCGGCGGTGTCCGGTCGAAGTCGAGCTCGCCGTCCAGCGGGATGCCGATCCGGCCGCTCCAGACGACGGCCGCCCCGCTCGCCGACGGGGACGGTGCGGCCGGGGACGGTGTCGCCGGCGGGGGCGCCGCCACCGAGCCGGCGGGCGCGGCGGCCGTCGGCCCGGACACCGGCGTGCCGTTCGCCGTCGGCGGTACGCCCGCGGGTGTCGGTGTGGCGGTCGCGACGACCGGCTTGGTGCTCGCCGGCATCACCACCGCCCCCAGTGCAAGGGCGAGCAGCCCGACCCCGGCCACGCCGAGCCGGGCGCCGCGGGTGGTCGGGCCGGGGATGGTGATGCCGGCTCCGCTCGCCGTCTCCTTCGCGAAGGCCACGATGAAGCAGAGCAAGCCGAACACCCAGAGCGTGATCGTGCCTTCCACGGAGCCCGTCCCCCATCACGTGCGCTGATCGCAGACCGGCCGATCCTACAAGGATCCTGACGCACTGTCGGTGCTGAGCTCACGGCACCTTGGCCCCGCCGGAGGAGCGGTTCCGGCGGACCGTCTGGAAGCCCTCGCGCAGCCGTCCGACGAACTCGGCCCACTCGCGCCGGACCTCGTCCTCCGGTGGCCGGTGGCCCTGGTTGATCCGGTCCAGCTCCACTCGCACCTCCCGGCCGAGCGCACTCGAGGCCACCAGGACCAGCATCGCGCCGAACAACGCGGTGATCATGGCGAAGACCGCACCGATCGGGCCGTACCGGGTGGCGTAGGAACTGAACAGGTGCGGCAGGTAGAAGGCCATGCCCACCCCGTACACCCCGGTGGCCGCGCCGCCGATCACCGCGAACGGGGTCAGCTCCCGCCAGCCGACCCGCCAGGCGGACAGGATGCGGCCGCTCCACAGCAGGAAGAGCCCGGTCACCGGCGCCTGGCAGACTGTCGCGGCCAGCTCCAGCCGTCCGCTGTCCAGCAGTGCGTGCAGCCAGCCGACGACGAAGAGGAAGAGGGCCAGCGTCAGGATCCACCACAGCCCGTTCTTGGTGTTGCGGACACTGAGCGCGGTGAGCTCCCAGGTCCGCTCGAACAGCCGCTGGGCGGCCCGGGAGAAGCTCAGCACCGAGAGCAGGAGGAAGACCACGCTCACGATGCTGGTGCCGTTGTCCGTGCCGATCGGGTGGGTGAAGAGGAAGGTGACCGCCTCGGCCCCGCCACCGGTCAGCCGGTAGTGCCCGACGATCCGGTCCGCCAGGCTGCCCGGCCCGATCCGCTGCATGACCGAGGCGAGCAGCAGGGCGAGCGGCACCAGCGCCGTGAGGGCGTTGGACGACAGGGCCATCGAACGGTCGAACCCGACCAGCTTCTGGAACCGGTTCACGGCGCGCAGCAGGAAGGCCGGGCGCAGCCAGAAGGTCAGCACCCGCATGACGCGTTCGCCGTTGGGACGTGCCGTCGCGGCCTCCGGAACTCTGCGGACCCCCGCGCCGGCTCTCCGGCCCCCGTGACCGCGGCCACTCCCGCGCGGTCGCGGCGAGTCTAACCCGCGGTCACCAGGGGCCTCGGGCATGACGCGCCGCCCCGCGGCCCCGCGGCTGCGGGGGCGCCCCGGCGGGTGCCGTCGGCCGGGGCCGCTGGCCCGATCGGGTGGCGGCCCGCCGGCGACCGGCGCGGCGGGGCGGCACCGACCCGGCGCGGCGCGGGGCAGCGGTTAGGTTCGGGCGCATGACCGGCAATGACGCGGTCCTGGCACTGGTGGTCGCCACCGCGCTGGGTTTCGACTTCACCAACGGATTCCATGACACCGGCAACGCGATGGCGACCTCGATCGTCACCGGAGCCCTGCCCCCGCGGGTCGCGGTCGCCGTGTCGGCGGTGCTGAACCTGATCGGCGCGTTCCTGTCGACCGCGGTCGCGGCGACCATCGCCAGCGGTCTGGTCAACAGTCACCACGTCACCCTGACCGTGGTGTTCGCCGGGTTGACCGGCAGCATCCTGTGGAACCTGGCCACCTGGTACCTCGGGATCCCCTCCAGCTCCTCGCACGCGCTGATCGGCGGGGTGATCGGGGCGACGATGGCGGCGGCCGGCGGTTCGGCGGTCAAGTGGCAGGGCGTGGTCGCCAAGGTGATCGTGCCCGCCGCGCTGTCGCCGCTGATCGCCGGCGTGGTGGCCGCACTCGGCACCTACCTGGTCTACGCGCTGACCCGCGACGTGCCGGACCGCCCGCGCAAGCACGGCTTCCGGCTCGGCCAGATCGGCTCCGCCTCCATGGTCTCGCTCGCCCACGGCACCAACGACGCGCAGAAGACGATGGGCGTCATCACCCTGGCGCTGATCGCCAACGGGACCCTGCACACCGGGGCGAAGTCGCCGGACTGGGTGATCGCCTCCTGTGCCGTGGCCATCGCGCTGGGCACCTACATCGGGGGCTGGCGGGTCATCCGGGCGCTGGGCAAGGGGCTGGTGGAGATCGAACCGGCGCAGGGCCTGGCCAGCGAGTCCGCCTCGGCCGCGGTGATCCTCTGCTCCACCGACTTCGGCTACACGCTCTCCACCACCCACGTGGCGACCGGCTCGATCCTGGGCGCCGGGGTGGGCAAGAAGGGGGCCGTGGTGCGCTGGCACATCGCCCGCCGGATGGTGGCGGCCTGGCTGCTCACCCTGCCGGCCTCGGGGGTGGTCGGCGCACTCGCCTACTGGGCCGCGCACGGGATCGGGGGCACCGGCGGCGTCGTGGTGATCTTCGTCGTGCTGGTGCTCGCCTCGGTCGCCTTCTTCATCGCCTCCCGCCACCCGGCGGTGACGCCGGAGAACGTCAACGCCGCCTGGACCGGTTCGGTGGTCCCGGCGCCCGACTCGCGGGAGGTCGCCTCGTGAGCTCCTGGATCAACCTGAACGCGCTGTGGAAGATCGTCGTGGTCGGTCTGCTGACCGGGGCCGGCCTGCCGGCGCTCTTCGCGATCGGCCTGCGGCTGCTCAACCCGCCGACCGCGCCGACCCAGGCGGGGGCTGGGGCGGGGGTGGCCGGCCGGACGCGGGCCGGGGCCCTCGGCATCGCTCTGGCCGGGGTGTGCTTCGCGGTGGTGCTGGGGGCGATCGCCTGGGGCATCTCGGTGATCGTGGGCCACAGCTGACCGGGCCGACCGGGCCCAGCTGAACCGGCTGCGTCGGCCGATTCGGCTGGGCCCGGTCGGCCGTGGCTCAGACCTCGTCCCAGGCGACGGCCGCGTGCGCCTCGGCCAGCAGCAGGTACCCCGTCGCATTGGCCTTGATGCCGAGCTGCTCCTCGGGGGTGAGCGGCCGCCGGACCTTCGCCGGCACCCCGGCGACCAGGGAACCGGCCGGGATCTCGGCGCCCTGCGGCACCACGGCCCCGGCCGCGACGAGCGAGCCGGCGCCGATCCGGGCCCCGTTGAGCACCCGGGCGCCCATGCCCACCAGCACGTCGTCCTCGACCAGGCAGCCGTGCAGCACCGCGTTGTGACCGACCGTCACCCGCTCGCCGACCCGGCACGGGAAGCCGGGGTCGGCGTGGACCGTGCAGTTGTCCTGGACGTTCGAGTCGGCACCGATCGCGATCTCCTCGGCGTCGCCGCGCAGCACCGCCTGGTACCACACACTGGCCCGCGCCCCGAGCCGGACCGAGCCGACCACCACGGCGGTCGGCGCGACGAACGCGCTCGGGTCCACCTCGGGCTCCCGCCCGCCGACGCCGGTGATCAGTGCCTCGGCCATCCTGCCGTCCCTCCGCTCGGTCGCCGGGCCACTGGATCATCGGGGCCCCGGGCGGCCGACAGCCTACCGAACCGGGCCGGCCCGCGGTCGCGGATGGGTGCCGGCCGGCGAAGGTGGGTCGTCGGCCGGCAGTCGCGGGCGGTCGGTCGGCAGCGGTCAGCCGTCGGTGCAGCCGGGCGTGCTGCAGGTCTGCCAGGGAGCCCACCCGCCGCCCGGGGCCAGCTCGGAGATCTCGGCGTAGTACGACGACGCGTTCCACATGTGCGAGACCACCGTCAACGTGCCGTCGTCCGCCTGGGTGACCGAGGTCGGGGTGGCGACGGACGCCGGCAGCGGTCCGGCGCCCAGGTCGGTCCAGGAACCCCAGTCGCCCGGATCGGTCTGCTCGTTGACGTACAACTCCGGTACGCCCGAACCCTGGTAGACCTCGAAGAGGGCCAGCGTGCCGTCCGCCCGCTGGAACGGCACGGGCGGACCGAAGAACCGCGGCACGTCGGTGCCGGCCGGCTCGAAGGGCTGCGGCGCCGACCACGGCCCGTCCTCGCCGCTCTGCGAGAGCCGGACCAGGCTGCCCGACTCGTACGGGATGGTGAAGACCTCCAGGCTGCCGTCGGCGTCCGCGGCGGCGGCGAGCACGGTGTTCTGGAAGTTGAGCTGCACGGTGCCGACCTGGCTCCAGTCGCCGAACGCGCCACCGGGCGTCGGCTGCGACTGGTACCAGAGGGTTTCGGCGGTGGGGCCGGTCGAGAAGACCGCCAGCTGCGCCTGGGTGCCGTCGGGGCGGGTGACGGTGGTGGACTGCAGCTCGCTGCCCGGAGGCAGGGCCGCGGCCTGCATACGGACCTGCGTCGAGCCCTGGGCCTGGGCGGACGGTGCGAGGAGTCCGGCGGCACCGATCAGTGCCGCGCAGACGGCTGCGACCGCGGCGGTTCGCCGTTCGCTCTTGCGCATGGTTGGTCTGCCTTCCCTCCGGCCGGGGCCCGGCCGGGCAGTGGCTCGGGCCGCAGGCCATCCTGCCGGGTGGCGCGTCAGGAGGTGGACGCTCCAAGGGAATTGGCCGGAATGTGTAGCCCGGCTGAGGTGCGGGGCGGAACCCAACCCCCCCCCCCCCCCCCC